>JAJXEL010000115.1 GCA_021639925.1 Alphaproteobacteria bacterium
CCCGTTTCGTCAACGCAGGCTGTTGTCGGCGCGGTTATCGGCTGGAACTGGTTTACCGATTCCGTAACCGACGTTAATTCGATTGTCAGAATCGCCAGCACATGGGTCGCCTGTCCGCTGCTGTCTGCTTCGTTCGCCGCTGTTTTATATGTTGTTTTTAAATATCTGTTAGGTTCTGTCAAAGTCCATTTGCTTTACCGTGACGCCTGTACGCGTCTGGCAATGATTTTGACAGGAGCTTTCGGCGCTTATTCTTTAGGGGCGAACAATATGGCAAACGTTGTCGGTGTATTTGTTCCCGTCGCGCCGTTTGCGGAATTTTCTTTTGGCGGGCTGCATTTTTCAGCCGTTCAACAGCTGTTCTTTGTCGGTTCTTTGGCGACGGCAATCGGCGTTTTTACATATTCGTACAAAGTCATGGGAACTGTCGGCAAAGGATTGATGCCTTTATCGCCTTTCGCGGCCTGGGTCGTCGTTTTGGCGCAGTCAATGGTTTTGTTTGTATTCGCGTCTGAAGGGTTGGAATATTTTCTGGCGTCTCATAACCTGCCGGTTATTCCTTTGGTTCCCGTTTCGTCAACGCAGGCTGTTGTCGGCGCGGTTATCGGTATCGGGTTGTGCAAAGGCGCCGCGAAAAGCATTAAATGGAGCGTTGTCGTCCGGATTATGTGCGGGTGGGTGATTACGCCGGTAATCGCCGCCGTTATTTGTTTCTTTTCCCTGTTTTTCATGCAGAACGTTTTCAGCCAGCAGGTCTATGTGCCAAAGACGTATCTGATGTCGGACAAAGTGTTTAACCGTATTGTCGAAGAAGGATTTTCCGGCAGTAAATTAAGCACGTTAAAAGGGGAACGGTTCGTTTCCGGCGTTGAATTTATCAATGCGGTTGAAAACCGTTTGGGCAAACTGACCGGCGCGCAGCAGCAAAAGCTGTTGGATACGGCGGAAAACGTCCGTATCGTCATTGACCCGGACAGAATCGAAAATCTGGATAACCGTTTGTTTTCCGCCGAAGAACTGGCGCAGATCAAAGAATTAAGCGGGCAGCGTTTTAATTATCGCTGGGAATTACAAAACGCTTTGATAAAAATCAGTAAAAACTGGGAATATCTGCCTGCGACGATTTTAAATAAGCAGTATAATAAAATGCTGTCGCAAAAATTAACGGTGATTGAAAACAACTTTATTGTTCGGGATCGTAAAAAACAAAATAACTGCCGTTATTCGGATTAAATAACAAAGCCCTGAAAAAAGTTTTTCAGGGCTTTGTTGTATAAAAAACGGCTTTGATTTTTCAAAGCCGTTTTGCTTTTATCTGTTTTCGTCTTTATCCCGGCAGAGGGCAAATGCGGGAAAAGAAGAAATCAGGCGCATTCCAACTGCATCAGATCTTCATCTTCCTGAAAAGTTTTTTCGTCGGCTAAAGAAGCGTAATAAGCCGCCTGGTCAACGATTTCATAATTGCTTTCGTCAGCAAAAACAGCCGACAGCAAAGCGTTTGTATCCGTATGGCCGGAACGGCTGCCGGAAAATTCGGCAATCATCGGATAACCTGACATATACAGATCGCCGACGGCGTCCAGCATTTTATGGCGGACGAATTCGTTGGAATAACGCAAACCGTCTTTGTTCATAATCGTATTGTCGTTGACCAAAATAGCGTTGTCCAAAGATCCGCCGCGCGCCAGACCGATGGAACGCAGCATTTCAATGTCTTGTAAAAAACCGAAAGTACGGGCGCGGCTGAACATATTTTTAAAATTGGCCGCCGTTAAGTCCAGTTCGGCTTCCTGATGGCCGATGACGGGAGCCGGAAAGTCAATTGAAAAATGCATTTTCAATCCCTTTTCCGCCGGACGCAGAGAAACTTCCTTATCGCCGTTTTTAACGCTGACGGGTTTTAAAATGCGGATAGCTTTTAACGCGGCGTTCTGCGCCTTTATGCCCGCACATTCCAGCAAAAACACAAACGGAGCCGAACTGCCGTCCATAACCGGCGTTTCCGGACCGTTTATTTCAATCAGCATGTTGTTGATGCCCATAGCGTGAATGGCCGCCATTAAATGTTCGATCGTCGCGACCTTTACGCCGTCTTTGTTTCCGATACAGGTGCACATGCGCGTATCGACGACATAATCGTGATGCGCGGGAATATAAGCGTCCTGACCCGAAATGTCGGTCCGGTGGAAAATAATGCCTGTGTTTGCTTCGGCCGGTTTTAACGTCATGGAAATCTTGTTCCCCGTATGCAGACCGATGCCAACGCATGAAATTTCATGCTTGATTGTCTTCTGCTGATATTTTTCCATGTTAAACCCTTTCTTTTCTGGAAATACTTTCTATCCTATAGTTCTAACAACGCTTCTTATTTTTTTCAAATCAAGCTTTGTTACACTTTGTTACATTAACGTTCTGTTAAGTCTTTCAAATATCGGAAAAAATTAAAAAGCACCGTTCAAAAGATGAAAAAACGGCTGAAAATTATATTTACCTTGAAAAAAATTTGCCTGATAATCTAATTAAAGGGCAAAGTTAAAGAGGTTTTTTTCATGGGCGTTTTGGCAAATGCGCTGAGCAATGTTCACAGCGCGGTTTTAGGTGATTTTAAAGGGGCGGCGGGCAAAGCGGACGGAGTCAGTATTGAGGCAGATCCGCGCGACCCGGAAAAAAAGGTATTGCGGTTCGGAAAAGGTAAAGATGATATTTTCCCCGTAGAGGGAGGAAATCTGGCTTTGGAAGGAATGCGCAAAGTCTTTTCCAAATGGATTGAAAGTCCGTCGCAGCTGCAGAAAATCCGCGATCTTCCGCTTGATGACCGTCCCGTTTTAATGTTTGAATATACAGGTTTGGCAACGGGCGGATACTGCAACGGCGAACGAATTGTTTTAAATCCTGTTTTAGGGACAGGGTATTCGGCCGCGGGTATTTTGGCTCATGAATTTCAGCATCAATATCAGTTTAAAAAGAATGAAAACGGCATTGACGGGGTGAAAGAAGGGATTAACCGTCCGGAATCGGTTTTTGCCGACCGTATGATGGAAGCTGCCGCCGATACGGCGCGCGCTCAATACCTGTATGAAATAAAAGATAAAAATCCGCAGACAAAAATCGCTTTTTATGAATCTGCGTTGCAAGAACCGTATATATTTAAGTATGCCGCGGCCAAAGATAAAGGGTTCAATGAATCTTACTGCGTTCTGCAGGGCATGAAAGCTTATGCGGGCAGCATTATAACGCAGGCAATGTACGAACAGGATTACAATTCGGATATTGGTTATAAAAGCGGTTTCGTCGTTCATGACCTGGATCAGTTTGCAGACAATATGCTGGATAAAGAAAAGAAAAAGGCCGAAAATCTGGCCAGGTATTTTCTGGACGGGGAAAAACTGGACGAGGTCAAAGCTTTTCATTCTTATACCGTCGGTATGGGGACCGAACAGGCAAACGCCGGGCAAGTCACCCGTGCGATGCGGTCGGAAAGTTTTGATTATGTAACGCCGGTTATGGCGGCAAAGCTGCAAAAGCTGGCTGATCTGTACAAACGCGCAACCGGAAAAGAACATAAAAACGCGCCTGAAAATCTGACGGTCCGTTCTTTGACGGGGCATGTCAAAAACGGCAAAGGGTCTTTTTTGACGAAAATGGCGTTAAAAACGCAGAAACTGGTTGAAAAGGCCGGCGATTCGGCAAAAAAAGCCAAATACGGAATCGTTTCCGATCATTCTGTGGCAAATTCTTTCGGATATTACGACAAAGGGCGCAGATATATTTCGTTTGACGGGGCGTACGCTTCCCCCGAAGAAAGCAAAAACCGTATTTCTTATCAGCCGGAATTCGGCAGGGCCAGAGATTCCGAAGCCAGAGAGCTGATCAGCGAAAAGGAAATCAAAGCGCGCGACAAAAAAGCGCGTCAAATGTTTTCGATTTTAATGAAAGATCCGCTGATCAAAGCGCAGCTGCAGGAATTCGGCGGTAACGGAAAGCAAATGACTTTGGCTTTCGACACGAATTTTAAACGCCCCTTTACAACTGACAAGAACGTGGTCGTTTTGGATCCGTCGAAAAAACCGTTCGAGCTGGCGGCGGATTTCGCCGCGCAGCTGCAAGTTGTTCAGCAGCATGAAAAAGCGAAAGAAATCAGCGGCGCGGCTTCTTATGCCGCTTATAAAAAGGACACTGAGTTAAACCGCGATCCTGTTCAGGCGATGCAGGAAAAACGCATGTGTCAGGCAATGGCGGAAACGGCAAAGGCATCTTTCCTTTACCGCAATCAGGATCAGGCCGGCTTTTTTGACAAATTGAAATTGAAGAAAAATAAGGTTTTCCGGGCTTTCGCAGGGGCGGTAAAGAAAAATCCCGCGCAAGCGGTAACGGCGGCGGCTCTGGAAGCGGCCAAGACTTTTGACGTTGACGCCGAAGGCCGGGGAATTAAACGTCGGCTGGACAGATATATGAAAGAAGAGGGTGCCGGGCTGCCGGCTGAAAAAATTGACCGGCTGATGACCGTCCGTGTTCCGGACACGCACATCGCCGCAGTCGCCTGCGCGGGACAGTTTTCTGAAAGAAACGAAAGCAAAATCGCCAATAACACAATGCAAAGGACCGAATGCTGCGCGATTACGCAGGATTTTGCGGAAGGATTGTATGCGGCAAAAAATGCGCGTCAAAAGTATGCCGAAATGCGGCGGGATCAGAGTTCTTCCGCGGCGGAAAAGGTGAATTTGCAGCAAAAATTGAACGCCGCCGCCGCGTCTAAGGCTCCGTCCATGATGCAACAGTTACATTCCTGTCAAAACGCGGCGGAAAAAAAGACAACAGCGGTCAATGCCGCCGCGGCAAAAGCCCGGGCGGACGCAATGCAAAAATAAAATTTTATTCTATAACAAAGCCCCCCGTAATATACGGGGGACTTTTGATATGCAGAACTGTTTAATGTTGTCTGAGGAAAGACGGAATGTCAGATTCTTCGTCCGTCTGTACGGGCGGTTCGGGCTTTTTTTCTTCGGCCGAACGGCGGCCCGTCACAAACTGGAATAAAGAAGGACGGGCTTTTTCTGCCGGTTTAACGGCCGGCGGCATAACGGGCGGTACCGGCGCCGCGGCAGGAGTGGACGACGGAGCCGGCGCGAATAAATCTTCCTGCGCCGCCGCAGTGTTCTGCGGTTTCGGCTGAATTACCGGCTGTTCATGGGAAAACAGCGGCGGCTGCGGTTTTTCGGCTGCTGCCATTTTCGGCGTGAAAGATTCAAAAGAAGCCGGCTGTCTGATTTCGCCGCCGCCGAATAATTCGTTCGGGGCAGGCATGGCAGGCAGAATGCTGCTGGTTGTTTTAGGCGAAAAAGAAACCGGCTGGGCCGCCAAAGTCGGGTGAACCGGCGCGGCGGGAGGCGGCGCAACTTCATCGTCTATTGCCAGCACGTCGTCGTTGTCGTCTTCAAAAATATCATCTGGCGCCGCAGAAACGGAAGCAGGCTGATGAACGGCAGGAACCGGTTGTTCCGGCGTATGTTTCTGTGTGCCGAAGCCGGACGCGAACGGTTTCGGCTGAGGCTGGGCGGCAAAAATAGAAGAAGAAGCCGTCTGTCCCATAAACGGATTTTGTGCTTCCTGCGGGCGGGTAATACCGGTGGCAACGACGGAAACGCGGATAGAGCCTTCCAGCGTTTCGTCAAAAGAAGCGCCGAAAATAATATTGGCTTCCGGATCGACTTCGCGGCGGATTCTGTTGGCCGCTTCGTCAACTTCGTACAGCGTCAGATCCGCGCCGCCGGCAATGTTGATCAAAATCCCTTTGGCACCGGTCATTGACGCGTCGTCCAACAACGGATTGGCAATGGCTTCTTCCGCGGCTTCCAACGCGCGGTTTTCGCCCGTCGCCGTTCCCGTTCCCATCATGGCGCGTCCCATTTCTGCCATAACGGCGCGAACGTCGGAAAAGTCCAAATTGATAATCCCCGGCGTGATAATCAGGTCCGTAATGCTGCGCACGCCGCCCTGCAGCACTTGGTCGGCGCGTTTAAAAGCTTCGGCAAACGTCATTTTTTCATCGGCGACAAGGAATAAATTCTGGTTGGGAATAACAATCAGCGTATCAACATACTGCGCCAGTTCTTCAATGCCTTTTTCGGCGATGGCCATTCTGTGGCGGCCTTCAAAAGTAAAAGGTTTCGTTACGACGCCGACGGTCAGGATATCGCGTTCGCGCGCCATTTTTGCAAAAACGGGCGCTGCTCCCGTTCCCGTGCCGCCGCCCATGCCGGCGGTGATGAAGACCATATTGGATCCTTCCAGAACATTGGCGATATCGTCCAGCGCTTCTTCGGCGGATTCGCGGCCGACTTCGGGTCTGGCGCCCGCGCCCTGGCCTTTGGTCGTTTCAATGCCCAGCTGAATCTTTGTTTCTGCCAAAGAAGAACTGAGCGCCTGCGCATCGGTGTTGGCGACGACGAAATTAACGCCGCCCAGCTGAGTCTGGATCATGTTGTTGATCGCGTTGCCGCCTGCGCCGCCGACGCCGATAACGGTAATCTTCGGGGTTAAAAGAACGATCGGTTGTTGTTGAGGAACACTGATGTCTAAAGTCATGGATTACTCCGTTGGAAAATGGGACTGCTTTGACGAATCGGCGGTTTTCCTTTGTTTTTGCGGGCCGGCCGATTTTTTATCAAAGTAATATCCTTTTTTTATACAGTGAAAGTCTTTAAGAATTATCTAAAAACCAGCGAAAAAATTTCA
>JAJXEL010000116.1 GCA_021639925.1 Alphaproteobacteria bacterium
GGTCTGGACAGGGCGGCTTTTCTTGTCGGGCCGGAAGGCGGATTTTCCGAATCCGAACGCGCTTTAATTGCAAAAACGCCTCATACGGCGGGGCTGGATCTGGGCGAACGGATTTTGCGCGCCGAAACGGCGGCGGTCGCCGCTCTGGCTTTGTTTATGTGCAGATAATTTGGGAAAGGCAAAAATTTATGAAACACGATCACACCTGTTCTTGTCATGAACATGACCATGCGGAATGTTCCTGCGGTCATCATCATTCGGATCACTGCGGCTGCGGCCATGATCATACGGAAGAGGAGGAGGATTATTCCGCGGTTTCCGCCATGTTCGGTTTGGACGACGACGTTCCCGGCGACGCGCTGGCTTTGCTGCAGCTGGAAATGAACGAATGCGATGATCTGAGCGAACTGCTGGGATTGGGCAAAGATCCGGACGTTGACGGTATCTTGGACGAAGCGATCGCCGATTTGTCGCCCAAAAAGAAAAAGACGCTGATGAATCTGGCGGTTATTCTGCACGATTACCTGCCGGATTAGTGTTATAGACGGGATATCGTCTTTAAAAGCCAACTCTTTTTGAAGTAAGATCTTCTTTTGAAAGAAGGTCGTGTCATGCTTGATTTACATCTGTCCGCCGAATTGACAAACTTGATAGTGATCGGATCGGTTTTTCTGGTTTCCCTGATTTCTCCGAAACTCAGCCTGCCGGTTGTCGTTATGGAAACGCTGTGCGGCGTTGTTTTGTCGTGTTTCGGTGTAAAACCTCAAGATTGGATGCTGTTTTTTGCTTCGTTAGGCGGGGTTGTCATTACGTTTTTGGCGGGAACAGAGATGAATCTGCGTTCTTTTCGTAAAAATGCCGTTCCCAGCTTGTTGATCGGCTTGTCTTCTTTTTTAACGCCTTTTATCTGTCTGTCTTTTTATACGTATTATGTTGCGGAATGGAGTCTGAACGCGGCTTTGATTACCGGCGTGGCTTTGTCTACGACGTCTTTGGGCGTGATTTATTCTATTTTGATGGAAACCGGTATGAATAAAACGAAACTGGGCGGTTTGCTGCTGTCGGCGACATTTGTGACCGACGTGACGACTGTAATCGTTTTAAGCGTTTTGTTCGTTAAGCCGACTGTTTATACGGCGGTTTTTTATCTGGTTTCCGCCGCGGTTATTTTTGTTTCTTGCAAGTATTCGGCAAAGTTGTTCAACAGTCCGTTTTATAAAAACAATCTGGCAGAAACCGAGGTGAAATATATTTTGTTCTTGCTGTTTATTTTTATTTATTTCGGAGAAATGGGACACGGCCATGCCGTTTTGCCGGCATTCGTATTGGGATTTTTGATGTCCGGCACATTTGAAAACGCTGCGCAAAACGATTGTGAGTCTTCTGCCGGCGACAGGCTGCGCAGCGGGGCGTATTCTTTTATTACGCCTGTCTTTTTTATGGTCGGCGGATTAAAGATGTCCGTTCCTTTGCTGTTTGGCGCGCTTGGCCTGTTTGTCATGTTGTTGTGTATTCAGGTCTTTTCAAAAATTGGAGGCGTTTATTTCTTTGCCAGAAAGTATTTGAAAAAAGCGCCGATGTATTCGACTCTTTTGATGACAACGGGGTTGACTTTCGGAACGATAGCGGCTTATTTCGGGTTAGATTCCGGTATGATTAACGTAACCCAATATTCGGTGCTGATCGGCGTAATTGTTTTTTCCGCCGTCGTGCCGACCGTTATCGCGCAGGTGTTTTTTAAACCCGACGGGATTGATTAAAAAAGCCACCGAGTTTATTTCCGGATTTAAGCATTTTTTTAGTTTGGTCGGATTTGTATAAAAAAATTCCCCCGACGAAATATCGGGGGGATTTTTTCTAAATTTTCCCCAGTCCCTTCAATATCTTTTCAGGCGTGAACGGCCATTCGCGGATCCATACGCCGCAGGCGTTGTGAATCGCAATCGCCAAAGCCGGCGCCGCGCCGTTTGTCGCCAGTTCGGAAATCGACTTGCCGCCGTAAGGACCGTCCGGATCTTTGGTAAAGACCAGCGGTGCCTGGAAATCTTTGGGCAGATCGTAAATCGTCGGCGGATTGTAATCCTGCAGGTTGTCGTTGAACGGTTTGCCGTTCTTGTCCAAAACGATGCCTTCGTACAGCGAATGTCCGATAGATTTCAGGACGCCCCCGAAAACCTGCCCTTCGGCCAATTCCGGATTGATCGGCGTACCGCAGTCCAGCAAAGCATAAAACTTGCGCACGTCAATTTCGCCCGTGCGCGTATTGACCGCGACTTCGGCAAAGTTCGCGCCGTAAGGAATCGCGTGATTTTCCGTAATAAAGGAACCGATGCCCTGCAGCTGGCCGGAACCATGCCCCGTCGTCGTATTATAGGCGATTTGGGCGTATGTGATTTCGCCTTTTTTGCCCTTAACTTTCGCGGGATATTCCAGAATACAGTCTTCAACGGGTTCGTCCAGATATTCGGCCGCTTTTTGCAGGATTTTCTGCTTCATGTCTTCGGCGGCCAGGCGTGCGGCGTTTCCGGAAAAGAACGTTCCCGAAGACGCGTAAGCCCCTGTGTCAAACGGCGTATGATCCGTATCCCCGCTCATGACGGTAACCTGCGACAAAGGAACTTCCAATACTTCGGCGACGACTTTCGCCATAACGGTATCCAGCCCCGTGCCGATGTCCGCCGCGCCCGAATGAACGGAAAACCCGCCGTCAGCCAGCATCAGAATATGCGCGTTGGAATGGTCCAGACCGGGCAGGCCGGATCCTTGCTGGATAATGGAAACGCCTTTGCCGATTTTAATGTCGGGATCGTCCGAGGTTTCTTCTTTGCCCCAGTCAATCATTTTTGAACCGACTTCCAGCGCTTTTTCCAATCCGCAGCTTTGCACCAAAGCCGGCGTTCCTTCGCGCCCTTCGCCCAGGCAGCGCAGAATTTCCAGAACGGCGCCTTCGCGCACCATGTTTTTGCGCATCAGTTCGATTTGATCCATGCCCAGCTGTTCGGCCAATTCTGCAACCGTACTGTTTAAAGCGAAGGCCCCCTTGGGCGCGCCGTATCCCTGATAGGCCCCGGTCGGCATGATGTTGGAATAGTAAATGCGTACCGTGAAATACATGTTCGGACACAAAAACAGCGGCAGGTTTTTGGAACACGCGTTCATCGGAACGGTCAAAGCGTGCGCGCCGAACGGCCCGGTGTTCGCTTCGTTGTCCATTTGAATGGCGGTAAACGTGCCGTCTTTTTTCGCGCCGATTTTTACGCGGACGCGCATCGGTTTGCGCGTCGAACAGGTGTTGAATTCCTGATTGCGGGTATAGCGGTAATAAACAGGCCGGCCTGTCGACCAGGTCGCGAAAGCGGCGACGTCTTCTAAAATAACGTCCTGCTTGGAACCGAAACCGCCGCCGACACGTTCTTTGATGACATGAATTTTCGTTTCGGGGATTCCCAGAACTTTGGCGACGACGCGGCGCAGGTGGAAAGGCACCTGGGTCGAAGCATGAATAACCAGCCGGTCGCCCTGCATTTTCGTAAATACGACGTGCGGTTCCGTCGGCGTGCATTGAATCTGCGTCGTGGCAAAAGTCCTGTCAATAATGACGTCAGCTTCTTGAAAACCCTTTTCCACGTCGCCGATCCCGCCTTTGACGCTGGCGGCCAGATTGTGATGCGGATCTGCCCTGAGCGGGAAAGGATAATGAATTTTTCCGTCGCGCGGATCGGCGTTTTTGTTGTATTCGTCCAGATCTTTCGGCGCGCCGACGCCATAAGTCACAAACGATTTATGCAAAACCGGCGCGTCGGGCGCCTGCGCGTCGTCCCAAGTGAAGACAGGCTTTAGAACTTCATATTCCACCTTGATTTTTTTCAGCGCTTCGTCGGCGGCTTCCTCGGTTTCCGCGACAACGGCGGCAACGCGGTCGCCGACATAAAGAACCTTCTGATTAAACAGTTTGCGGTCATGCGGAGACGGTTCCGGCGCGCCCTGGCCCGCGTTGGTGTAATAAACGTCAGGGCAGTTTTTGTGCGTAATAATCGTTACGACACCTTCGACTTTTTCGGCTTCGGACGTGTCAATGGAAGTAATGTAGGCATGCGCATGGGGACTTTGCAGCATTTTTAAAATGCAGGTTCCCGGTTCAACCATGTCTTCGACAAACGCTTTGTGCCCGGCAACCAGCTGGTGGCCGTCGATTTTGCGGCGGACTTTGCCGACTTCGCGCAGGTCTTCGCGAAATTCCGTAAACCCTTCGGTTTTATAGGACGGGTCTTTCATTCTTTTTTTCGCTAAATCAACGGCTTTGAAAAACGGCTGATAACCCGCCGAACGGCTGAACAAAGGCGATAAAGCGTCCATGACGTCGTCCTTTGACGGATCGGGTATGCGTTCAAGCAGGTCGGTCAGCATCAACGCCGCCGCCGGAGAGTTATATCCGGATTGCACCAGCCCGCAATCAACCATGGCGGACTGCACGGCGGAAAGCCGGCCGTCTTTCATAACGGATTCGATTGTTTTAATGTCGGCGCCGTCAATCTGCGCGGCGATGAACAATCCGGCATTAACGGGTTTTTTGTTTAAAATAATCGTGTCCGATCCGCAGAATCCCTGATGATCGTCGCTGTCGCGGACGGAAAAAATCCCCAGACGCTGCAATAAAGCCTGTACGTTTTCGCCGGCATCGGTGTGAACGGTCTTTTTTATTCCGTTAAGAGTAAAGGAAATTTTCATTTTTTATACTCCCTTCGCCGCTTTGATCAGGCAGTCGGCCAGCATAACGCCGGCGATATATTTTTTAAACGCCGCGGACGTTCTGTAATCGTCAAAAGAAACAACGGCTGCGGAAATTTTTCCGGCCAGTTCGTCTTTGCCGGGCAGATCGGCGGGATTTAACGTTTTTTCCAAATCTTTCAGCCGTTCGATCCGGCCGCCGTCCTGAGCGATAACCAGACGCGGATCATTTTCAAAAACGCCGGCTGCAACGGAAACCAGACAAACGCCGCGCGCAGTGGCGGAATGTTTGGCCGAACGGACGCCGGCCCGCGCCGGCAGACGAACGGATAAAATCAGGGCGGAGCTGCCGGAATCAATATAATTTTCGACACTGATTTCCCCCGCGGACGTTTCCAGCACGGCCCCGGCGGCGATCAATACGGTCAAAACGGAAAACGCCGGATTTTTTGCGGCGATAGCGCCGGCCAAAGTTCCCTGGTTACGGATATTGCGGTTGCGGAACAAGATCAGGTTTTCTTTGAGATAAGCGGGAACAACAGGATTGTCCAGAATATCCTGCAAAGTCGTCATGGCGCCGATCAGGATACCGTCGTCCGCCTGTTTGATATAATCCAGATTTAATCCGGCCAGGCTGACGACCGTTTCGGGATTCATCGCCGAACGCGACGAATTGATCCAGGATCCGCCGGCCATATAAACGGCGCCGGGCGTCGCTTGTTTCAGCTGAACCGCCTCGGCGGGTGTTTTCGGTTTAAGAAATTCCGTTATCATTGCAACCTCTGAAAAATAATTTTGCCTATTATACAGGAGATTGCTTTTTTACCAAAAAGAAAAATGACACGTTTTTTTAAGATCTGCTTTTGGTGCGTATAAACAAACAGGGATTCTTTAGTTTAAAAGAACCCCTGTCTGTCTGTGATAAAGGATACGCCGTGTATTTAACGGTATTGCCACATAACGGATCCAGTAACGCTACACTTATCCGTGGCTGTGGCGACATCTACAGGAAGAGTTTTATTTGCCCAGTTATATGTATTCGTCCATGCCTGGGCCGTATTGGTTCCGTCTTTCAGTGTTCCTCCAATATTTATAGAAATTAATCCAGAAGATTGGTCTGCTCCCCAGTCTGCCGTGGCCATTTTAACGCAGGCTTCTGTCGTTAATCCTTCGTACGACACAAAAAATGATCGGCCATCTGCTGCAGCGCCGAAATTAACATCGCCACCAAAAGGATTTAAGCCAGTTTTGCTGCTGGAATTATAAGAATCATCAGTTAAAATACCTATGTTGTAAGCAGATGCTCCTTTTAAAGGCGAATATACCCGCTGCGAAGCGTACAAAGTACGGATATTTGTGATAATGTTTTGTACCTGATCCATGGCTTTGGTTACTTTGAATTTCGACATCGCCTGGGAATATCCTGCGATACCGCCGACCGACAAAACGCCGATAATAGCCAGAACGCCCAGCATTTCGACCATGGAACGGCCGGATTCTTGTGAATGAAAGTTTTTCATTTCGACTCCCTACAGTTTAAAAATAAACCGCCTGTTCAGGCGGCCGGGGAGTTCATAAATCAAGTTACACTTTGATCCTTCAGGTCTTTAAAGATATCCGTTTTTTCAAGGACAAGTACGGAAATCCTCTGGACATACACCAAAAGCTCCCCGACCGTCATAAAGAAGTCGGGGATATTTTCCGTTTTGCAATCCGCAAAACGGCTGTCGGCGCATATCTGCGCCGGTGTAACAAGAGCTTATGAAGGCTCCGCGCCTGCTCAGGCACTTAAACGTCCGGGAAAATCCGGACATTTCAACCGTCATTATATGATATAAAAAAATAACAGGCAATACTTTATATCAAAAAC
>JAJXEL010000247.1 GCA_021639925.1 Alphaproteobacteria bacterium
CCGCCGTTTTCCTGATCTCCGGCGCCCGCGACCCCCGGCGCCCCCAGAGGCACATAAGCGACACTGGCCCCGTATGTCGCATTTTTTCGTCCCAAAAGCGTTTCGTTCGTCAAAACGGGAATGTCTTTCAACCGGACCAGCAGGACAGCCAAAGCGCGGGCCAAAGCGCCAACTTCATCTTCGCGTTCGGTAAAATGGATCAGTACGGAACGGTCGCCGCGCGCCATATCCTGCGCATTTTCGATCAGCCGGGCCAAAGGATAACGAATGCCAAACAAAGACAGGAAAGACATTACAACGGCCAAAAAACCGCCGAGAGCCGCGGCGAAAACGAAAATTTTCTGCAATGAAATTTTTCCGGCTTCCGCCTGTGAAAGCAGTTGAGCGCAGGATTGCGCCATCAGGTTTATCAAATCTTTAAAGTCTTTTGAATTTTGATCCCCGATCGAAGAAACCGACTGCATTTTTTCACGCAGAGCCGCATCTATTTTTAATTTTCTGTTGATTTCGTCGTCCAGCCCGTTTAACGACGCGAAAACGTCTTTTAACTGCTTGGTATTGATCATTTCCGCCTGCCTGGCGGTATTCTGCGCTTTTTTCAAAGCGGCGAAATCGGTGTTCAGCTGTTTTTGGCTTTCTTCATTTTCAGCGGAAGCGTTGTCAATGGAATGTAAAACCGTATCCAGTTGTTCGCGCAGAGCATTCAAGGCAAAGGAAGCGGACGGCAAAGTCGTTTCTTCGATCAAGGTATTCAGTTGTCCGGACGCTTTTTCAGCAAACCGGTTGACTTTTTCGGCCGCTTCCGCGCTTTTTTCGTGCAAAGAAAACATTTCCGTCATATTAGCGCGGTATTTTTCCAATGCCGCGGACAAAACGATTTTATATTTTTCCTTTACCTGCGGGATTTCCAGATAACTTTCAACGTCCCGGGCTTTTTCTTCAAACGCGTCAAAAGCGTTTTCGACGTTTTGTTTTTCTTCGTCCGTTCCCTTTGAAGCAAAGAAAAACAAAGAACGGTTTAAGGAAAACAAATACGTTTCCAAAGCCGACAGCTGGCGGGTGCCTTCAATCACGTTATTGGCTTTTATGTATTCCCTGTGGACGTATCCGACAGCGAAAACGGCGCCGAAACAAACACAAACGACATAAGCGCCCAGAAAAAGGAAGCCGGCGTAAATACGCGTTGCCAAGTTAAATTTTGACAAGAAACGAAGCATTATTTTTTCTTCCTCTTT
>JAJXEL010000248.1 GCA_021639925.1 Alphaproteobacteria bacterium
ATTATGCAATCAGTCATCAATAAAATTTTAACACCGTACACAACGTTAAGCCGTATCTTTCCGCCGGACGTGGATTTGTTGTCCATAAAGCGCGAAATACGCGCCGCCGTCCGCCATGCGCTGAGCGGCGTCATGCCGACGGCCAGCCCGTATCTGATCAACATCTGCGGCCTGCCCGCATCGGGAAAAACATATATCTGCCGCGCCTTTAAAGCGGCGAACGCCGGCATGTTGTACATTTCTTTCGACGCGATCATGGAAGACCTGCCGACGTATTTATCCGAACATCTGCAGGACAGGAAAAAATCCTTTGAACGCTGGGAACTGCCGGCCCGGTTCGTGGGATACCAGCTGTTAAAACAGGCCGTCAAACACAGACTGCCGATCTTGTTCGAACATTCCAACGCTACGGTGCACCATATCGAATTGTATGAAAAAATCAAACAGGCCGGATATACGGTTGATATCCGCTATATTAACGCGGATCCGGAACTGGTTTTGCCCCGTTTGGAAAAGCGGGAACGTTATTTCCCGCCGGAAAGAACGCGGGAACGCGCGAATATCCTGCGCGATCTGATGCCTGTTTTCGAACAGAC
The DNA here is from genome assembly GCA_021639925.1 of Alphaproteobacteria bacterium. Classification (GTDB taxonomy): domain Bacteria; phylum Pseudomonadota; class Alphaproteobacteria; order CAAGCB01; family CAG-977; genus UBA11549. Next base: position 597 of record JAJXEL010000248.1, read on the forward strand.
GGCAACCGTTTTCAGCGTCTTGCCGCCATGGAAAGAATCTTAGGCTTTTATAGCTGAATTACATTTTTGCCGTTGTTTAAAAAACGTTGAGTTTTGAAAAAAAATCAGCTAAAAGTAAAGAATAGCATGAGGAAATAATCAGGCTGGGAAAAAAATAATTGTTTTTTATGTTTTGGGAGAATGTAAATGGCTAAAGAAGATCAAGTCCGCGAAGCGGCATACTTTGTCTGGTTAAACAACGGCTGCCCGGAAGGCGTCGAAATCGACTGCTGGCTGGAAGCGGAAGCGCAGGAAAGCGGGCGCTGCTGTGAAAAAGACGAAGCGGCGACCTCTTTTTGCAGCGAAGAAGGCTGCGTGTGCGTAAAATGCGGACACAATCCGTGCACATGCGATCCGTGCGAATGTGAAGAAAAAGAAACGAAAAAAGCGCCGGCCAAAAAAGCCGCGGCAAAGAAGACAACGGCTAAGGCCGAAAAAGCCGAAAAGAAACCGGCCGCCAAAAAAGCGCCGGCTAAAAAGGCGGCTGCGAAAAAATAAAACTTTTACCTTTTTGAAAAAACGGCTCAGGGAATTTTCTGGCCGTTTTTTTATTTATAAAAGAAACTTATTATGTTTGAATTTCGGGAT
>JAJXEL010000004.1 GCA_021639925.1 Alphaproteobacteria bacterium
GAGATAACTGCGTGTTGTCATTGCCGTCAGGCGTCAACCCCGCCGCCGTAATCGCAGCTACAATCTCGCGCTGCGGAGCTTCAATGGCTTCGGCGGGAACGGTTGAACCGCGTCGACCGATTGACACGTCCGCATTGACGTAGCCTGCGTTTTCATTCGTTTCGTTCAGCGGTTTTGTGTATTTCATATTGCTTCTCCGTTATTCAAAACTGATGTTTAAAAAGGTATGCGAAGGCTTGTATTTTTGAAGGATCGCACTTAAAGCCGCAATGTCGGGCGGGTTGGTTCCCAAATCGTCGCCGCATTCGCTTTCCGAAGCGCGAAACGCGACGGCATCGGGCGTTAAAAGTTTCAAATACCAGCCATAAATCGTTTCTTCGTTGCCCAGTTCGTCGGCGGAAGCGCATTCGGACAACCCGCAGACAAACGGGACGCATTCGGTCAATTCGCTGTCGTACCCGTAACTTTTGGCCAGATGCTTGAAATATTCGGGCGTTGCGCCGCCTTGAGCGTTTTTTTTCAAATTCAGATCAAAACGGGCAGCCTGAAGCGTTTTTCCTTCAACGTCGACCTCCAACACTTCGCCCCATTCGGGCAACAGGTATGTCGCCGTACGCACGTCCGATTCTTTGGCGATCAAGTCATAAAAAGCATGAACTTCCGCCAACAGTTCGGCTTCGGCAGAACGTTCTTCATCGCTGTCCGCTTCCCAGATGCGGCCTTTCGGCATCAGCTTACCCAAAACATTGACATACGCCGTTTTCAGCTCCATGTGATTTCCCCCAGCGTTAAGATTTCGTTTGCTTCTGCCGTAACGTTTTCAATAGGTGTAACAAGAACGTGGTCTTCTTCGCCGTAAGCGGCGGAAATCGCAGAACGGATATGGGAAATCAGCACCGTTCCGCCGGGGGTTGCTTCGCGGAAAAACAGGTCGGAAAGCTCTGCTTTGATTTCGTCACGGACAGCCTGTGTATCGGGTTTTAAATCGGAAATCGTAAAATCAACGGGCATCGGCGCGGGCGACAGGATAAAAATCCGCTTTGCCGTAACGGGGCGGACGCTTTCGATATATTCGGCGCAACGTTCAATAACCTCTTCGCTGGCCTGACCCGTACCGATACCGTCGGACATAATGCGCAAAACGACCGTGCCGATTCCCTGTTCATGGGGATAAACGGTGCAGCGGGTAACGCCCGGAACGCTTAAAGCCCAGTTGACGTAATCGGCGTCGCACCCGCCGTGCGCCGGAGTTCTGATTTTTAATAAATACCGATAGAGCAGATCTTCGTCTTTTTCTGTGTCCGTTCCGCCGCCGATTGAAACGACGGCCGCTTGATTTTGAACGCCCGCGACGGGTACGGAAAAAGACAAAATATCGCCTGCCGTTCTGTTGCCCGCCGTTCCTGCATCAACAGCCGTGACAGGGACGTTTGTTTCATCTGCGCTAAGCGTCGTATCCGCCGAAACGACATACGCCGTCCCGTCGTTAAATGTTAAGACCGTATTCGCAGGAACAATCGTTCCGCCCGCGCTCGTAACGGCGATTTTGCCGAAAGCCTGCGCTGCGGATTTCCTAAACACATCGGCGGCGGAAGCGTGTAAATCCAGAAATTCGGATTCTGCCGTTAAAGGAATGATTTGTTTTAATATAAATCCGCCGTACCCGTAAAGTCCGCCGACGGCTTGCGCCAAAGCGCGCGCTTTGGCTTTCATTTTTGAAAGCGGCATTTGTTTTTCGGCGGGAACGCGGGCGATATAAGCCTGTTCATACTTTTGAACCAATGTTTCAATCGACGGGATATCGTAAGGCATGGCGTTATCCTTTAATATTTTTGAAAACGAATTCTCGCAAACCGTCGGAGGCATCGACGACAACGGTAAAAGCAATGCCGTCGCCAAAGCGTTCGGCTGAAACGCTGATGTCATTGATTTCTTTTAAGAACAAAAGCGGTTCCAAAGCGTCTTCGACAATTTTTTTGACTTTTTCCGGCGTATCTTCATTGATTTTTTCCCGCGCAAGCGTCCAGAGTTTTGATCCCCAAGAATATTCTTCGGTCTGCGCTGTTTGCGTTTCCAAAGCGACCGCGTCGCCGTGCCAGCCGCCGTTCGTCCCCGTTTGATACGGCAGATCGGCATCGGGAACGTATTTGTCCGTGAATAAAGCGATTAAGACGCTTTCCAACAAAGGATCGTCAATCTCGTTTAAATCGGGCAACGTATCAAAATAAACCGTCATGTCTTACTCCATCGGTATTAAAGGGGCGGAGGTCGGTGCATTTGCGGAATCTTTGTGCGTATGGGCGTTATAGATCGTCCTGATCGCCGTCATATTTCCCGTTTTGTCCGCGATTTCCGCTTTGCTTTTTATGTTTTCTTCAACGTCCAGCGTTTTTGAAATGCTGACTTTGCCGTTTATTTGAATTTCATCGGCGTCAATGACAAATTTTGTCGTTTTGACGGCAATTTCATGACCGCGCTTTAAATGTATTTTGTCGCCTTCATCGGTATAAATGGCGACTTCGCCTTGTTTTAAATCCTGTAAACGGAAAAGCCGCCCGCCGACGACAAGCGCGACGGGATTTGCGCCGTTTGCGCCGACGTTGACGACAACGGTTTCTGAACCGTTCAGCGGAACGGCCGTAAATCCGTAAGGTTCGATAAATTTGACGTTATCAAGCGTTTCGCCCTTGGTCGTTTCAATCTGCAGGGACTGGGTTTTTCCCGAACTTACCAAAGCGACTTTTCCGATGCGGACAATTGATTTCAGCTTTTTATGAAGCATTTCAAGCATTGACGGCCTCCAGATCAAACGTCGTGCAGTGTCCGCCCGTTTCGTCAAATACGTCCTCAATTCCCGCGACCAGATAACTGCCGTCAAGCCCCAACCATTCGTCGCGCGCCGTGATCAAGGTGTTTAAACCGATATTGAACCAGCTCGCGGCAGTCAGGGAGATCACGCGCCTGTTTTTGTTTAAGCGTTCTATTTCTTTTTTTAACGCTTCATCGGTCACGGCGTCGGCATAAACAACGCGGGTGCGATACCGCCTGTCGTTAAATTCGGCCGATAAAACCGGCGCGCGGATTGCGTCGATATCGTGCGCATCATCCAAAACGCCCTGACCGATCAATGAGATTTTAGAAAATTCGTTTTCAGAGCAAAAAGCCGTTTCACCGCCCGTCAGATTTCCGCCTTTGCCGCTTTGCAGTAATAAATCGGTTTTTTTTGCCATGCACCGGCGCGTCAGACAAAGCGACCCGTCAGCCAAAGAAAACAAGAGCGCATTCGTCCGTCTGGCCAGCCGCGCCAAAGCGTTGCCGATTGTTTCCGACGGATTGACCGTAAAGTTGTCCAGACGGGCAAAACCTTTTAAATCAGTTTTGACGGCAATTCCGAACGGTTGGCAAAGATCGGCAATGATTTCAGGCGCGGTTCGGTTGCGATAAACCATACCGAACGCCGAACAATCCGTCAGATCCGCCGCCTTCGACCGGCCTATGATTTTAAATCCTTTCTTTTGGCCGGCGTAAAACGTTTCAATACGGTCGACATATCCCGTCAGGCAAAGCTCTTTATCTTTGTATAATTTAACGGAATCGCCCTGTTTTACGGCGGATTTAACGCGCTTTAAATCAACGCTTAAACGGTTAAACGCCGTTAAGTCAAAACACCCCGAAAGCCAATCAATCCGATTTTTGATTTTGATGAAGTCAAACCCCGAAAGTTCGTTTGATTGCGTTTGTAAAACTAACCTGTCAGACATCAATAACCTCCGTTATCAAGCCGCCTGTAACAAACAGCGGATGGCGGATATGATTTCGTTTCACGAAATCCCCGTTTTTGCGGATCAACGCCGTGCCGCCCGCTTGATACAGCAATACGACGGCAGGAATCGTTTCAAGAGCGGAGATTTGTTTTGTTCGTTCTTTTCGGACGCTTTTTAAAACAGCGGCGGACGTTTGCAAAACCGCCTCAAAAGCTTGTTGCATTTCAGGACTGGTTCCTTCGGCGTCCGTAATGCTTTCAGCCAGAGCCGTCATTCGTTCAATGCGTTCCGCTGTCTGCGAATCCGACGGCGTATCCGACAAAACGCCCTTATTCAATCCCTGTAAAACCGCTGCCGTTTTAAATAACGTCAAAATGTTTTCCTGATTTTGAACGGAACGTTTGCGCGTTTCGGTTAAATACTGCGGTTTCGACGGTTTTACGACCAAAGCGGCCAGGCGTTCGTATAAATCGAAAGACGCGCCTTCAATGTCCAGTAAATCCATAATTTCCAACGCCCAAACATCGGGAGCATTGATCAGCGACAACACGCCGCCCGACATCGTGTCAATCGCCCCTTTGATTTTGTTTAAAGCTCCGGTCGGCAAAACTTCTTTTTCAAGTAAGGTTTTAATTCCGTTTAAAACCCTGTCGGCAAAAGCGACGCTTTCATCGGCTGCGGTATCCAGCCAGCCTTTGACCTGAATATTGTTTTTAGCTTCTTTTGAAAGAGTTTCCGTTGCACGGTTGACGGCTTCGGCGTGTTTTTGTTCGGCGCGTTCGCTTATCGGAACGACTTTCAACCGCAGTCCGTTGTCGTCCGTTTTGATGAAATTGATACTAAATTCAAACCAGTTGCCGCTGTCCGCCGCCGAATGAACGCTAAATCCGGCATCGGAAACTTTTACTGAAATCTCGCCGTACTGCGGATGAACCAAAATTCCCGCCGAAGTCTCTTCCAGAGCCTTAATTAAATCGTTTCTTTTTTTGACGGCATCGCGCCCGCAAACGGCGACGGTCAAAGCAAATTCGCGCGGCGCGGCGGCAAGCGTTTCCGTTGTTTCATCGTCGGCCAGCAAATTTTGTCCGGCTTCTTTGACTTTATAGGCGTAGTCGTCCTCGATATATTCAAATTCGACGCCGCGAAAAGAGCCTTGTCTGTAATAATCAGCCATCCGCCGCCTCCGTCAATCCCGTGTTGATTTGAATATCAAAGCCGAACGGATTTTCTTTGACGCGCAGGCCGGCGGGCGCGTTATCAAAGACAAGTCGGATTGTTCCGTTTTGAACCGTGTTCGGTGTTACCGGTTCGAGCGCGGACGTTTTATCGCCGTCAAACCAACCGCCGATTTTTTTGCCGAGCCACGAACCGCTTAAATACCCGATTCCGCTGCCGATCAAGCCGCCGACGGCTGTTCCGATACCTGGGGCGATCATCGTTCCCAAAAGCGCGCCCGCCTTCGCGCCGCCTAGCGTTCCGCCCAAGCCGCCCAAAGCGTTTCCGCGTTCGGCGTTGTTGTCTGCCGCATACAACGAATAGCCCGCATCGGCGACCATCAGCGGTACGGCGGCTTTTGAAAGCAATTTCCCGCCGAAACGGGCGGATTTTCCCATAAACGAGCCGAATTTTCCGAAACGTCCCGCTTTGGCAAGCTTTGCGCTTTGTTTTGCCGCACGGTTGGCGGCGCGGCGGGCTTTTCTGCTGCCTTTGTCATATCCCGCGCCGTATCCGCTGAACCCGCTTCCCATTTCGCCGAAGTTCGTCACATAAACAGGCTGCACGCCGCCTGACGAAACCAGAGGATTTGAAGCTCCCCCTTTATTTTTGTGAAACAGTCCGATAATGCCGGATCCTGCGTCCCATAACTTTTTCCCCGCGACCATCGTACCGACGGCACCGATACCGATAGCGGCGGTTTTTAAAACGGATTGCAGCTTTTCAGGGTCGATTTGATTTAAAGCATCGGCCAAGTCTTTTATCGGTTCGGCAAGCGCGGCGTTTGAAAAGCGTTCTACGGCCATTTTTAAGCTGACGACCGCGCTTTCAAACGTCGCCGCCATGCGTTCGGAAGCTTGCGTCAAATACTGCCCATCGGCTTCAACATTTAAAAAATCATCAAAGCTGGCAAAAGATTGTGTATTTTTATATTCCAATGCTGCTTGAGAAAAAGCTGTCATTGCCTCGCTATCGGTAAAAACACGTCCGATTTTTGAAATATCGCCGTTTGCTTTGGCAATAACATCTTTCATTATTTCAACAGCAGAACGCATTTTTTTCGGATCATTAGCTTCAAACAAATTTATGCCGGAGTTTTTAAGGCGGGTTCTTGTTTGCACATTATTCAAAGCCCGCATATAGGCTTCCAAAGCTGTCGCGGCTTGTTCCGGAGAGCCTTTGCCTTTCATGATCATCTGCATCAACGCGCCTATCTCAGCCGTTGCTGCTTTTCCGGTTCGACCGATACCGGCATAAGCAGACATGACGCGGTTGCCTTGTGTCGCCAGATCCTTTAATTCAAAAGCTCCCTTGCTTCCTTGAATCGCCAACATATCAAAGGCTTTTAAAATTTCATCGGAGGTCTTTAAATCAAACTTTTCTATCAGATTTGCAATCATCGCGCCCGCGTCTTCGCCCGAAGTCCCCGTTGCGGAAATGACAATCCCTAAATTTTTGATATTTTCCACGGCTGCGTCGAAATCGCCCGTTTTGGCAACGATCTGCTCCATGCCTGAAATTATCGAATCCGCCGATACGTTAATGCTTCGGTTTTGCGCAATTTTATAAATTTCTTCATTTAATTTGCGCATTTCTTCATTTGATTTGTCCGCTGTAATTCCCAATCGCGCCAACCGCGTTTCCATTGCCGCTGCCGATTTGACGGCGGCATACATTGTTCCGCCCGAAATCAAAGCCGTGTAACGGTTGCCGAGCTTGTCCAACGCGCCGCCGACGGCAGGCATCGCTTTGGCCATGCGCTTTAAACCGGCTTCTCCCGTTTGGGCAAAGCGGTTCATCGCCTTTTGCGCCGACGCGGTCATACGCGCAAAATTGCCCTTTAAATCCAGAATTAAAGCGTATTTTAATTTATCGCTCATGGTTCAACCTCGATGTCCGTCAGCCGCATTAAGCGTTTCAGGGGAATATCCAAAAAATCAGCCGTATTTTTGCCGGCGCGCATCAAACGCGCCGCCAGTTTAAGGATTTCCGGATACGCCCCGTTGATCTCGCCCCCTGCGTTCCAGCTTGGCCGCCGCCTCCGCCTTTTCAAGTTCATCGACCGCGTCTTGCAAAATATCGAGATCGCGTTCGCTTAAGCTCAAAAGCTCTGCCAAAGACAACGGCATTTGAACATTGCCCAAACGGCCGATGCGCCGCCTGAGCGTTTCCATACCGACCCGAACGGGCGAAGCGACGACGACCGGCGAACCTTCCGCGCCGATGACGACGCGTTCGGCTGCTTCGTGCGCTTCCAAGATGTCGCGGGCGGTCAGGTCGCGCAACGTGACGTCCTTATGCACCGTTTCGCCGATTTTCAGCCCGTCAATCAGTTTGATTTCCGTCATGATATTTTCTCCGACGTTCTTGATTTAAACGTTACCGTCATTCCGTCGGCGGATACGGCTTCGGGCTGTTCGTGCCATGCGTGCGGCATCGACCAAGACTGCCCCGTGTCAGCCGTAAATACGACCGTCACGTCGTCCATTTTGTTGATCGCGTCGGGATCCGCCGTCGCATTGACGTTCAGTTTGCCCGTCAATGTCGCGCCTTGTTTCTTTTCTGAAAAACCGCGGCCGTCCAGTTTGTCTTCGCGGACAATGCCCGACGGAGTAAATTCGCAGTCTTCGAGCTCAAACTCTTTACTGTCCGCCTTGACCGTTCCCGTGCCGTAATATTTGTACGGATTCGTCATGATGCCTCCTTACAGAATGAATTGAATTTTGCCAGCGACGACGCGCAGATTATTGATAACGTCAGGCTGAAGCAGTTGGTTTAAACGCTCCGTATCCGTCGCGTCGCGTTCGGAAACGATGCTTTCTTTGAACGCGTCAAAGTTTTCAATCAGCCCCGCGTCATACCAGTCGCGCGCCAAAGCGACGGCTTCGCCTTTGCCGACCAGCGGCGTCATGACGGCTTGTCCCTCGGAAACGGGATAACCGTCATCGGCCAGTTTGTGGCGCGGAAACTTTTGCTCAAACCGCAAAACATACGAATAGCGCAGATAAATCAGCGTTTTTAACGTGGTTAAATCTAAATAAGACACATCTTCGTTGCCTGCGGCGTTTGTACGATAAGACGTAACGACGCGTTCGATCAGGACATTTCCGCCTTCGTCGGCTTTGGCTGTTGCGACGCCCGAACGCAAAAGCAGGTCGCGTTCTTCGCGGGTCAGCGGCGTTTTCGACGGTTTGGAACCCGTCAATGCCAAAGTGCGATATTGGCGGGCGGGATCGATCTGCGATTGATAAGCGACGACGCCCGCCAGCCGAGCCGCGCGTTCTTCAGGCATATCCGGCGTTTTAGAACATTCGACATAAACGATATGCGGGCTGTTTGCGCCTTCGGCTGCCGTAATGATTTCTGATAACGTGCCGCTTAAACCGGAAAAGACCGTTCCTTCGATGCGTTCCGTTGCCTTGAAACGGCGCGCCGTTTCGGATTTCAGCAAAGCCGTGTTTGCCGCATCGGTATAGGGACAAACAATATCGGTGTAAACCGTGTCGCCCATTGCCGCAATGGCATCCGATAAATCGGGGTTGCCCGATCCCTGCGTCGTTTTTGAAACGCTGACCGTAACGCCTTGCGGCAGGTCTTCGCCCGTGTAATAATTCAGCGAAATATCAATGTTATTTCCGACTTCGCCTTTGGCTTTGGCGGTTATGACGACGCCGTCGTCGCCGCTTTGCGCCGTAACGGGCAGGTCGTTTGAGGCGGAAATCTTGGCCGCGATTGCCGTATGCAGCGTTGCCGCCGTTGTTGCGGGCGTTACGTCAACGGTGATTCTTTGGCCGCCGATATACAGGCAGACCGTTCCCGCCGACGGCGATTCGGCAACCGTTGCCGTCAGCGTATAAACCGCTGCCGTGCCGCTTGACGCCGACAACGGCAAAACATAGAGCGTGCTAAACGTATTTGTTTCCCGCCAAGCCTTGACCATTCTGGCACATTCCGACCCTGCGCCGAATAACGATGCCGGATTATCGGAAGCCGTTACCAATCGCGGCGACAACGCCGTTGCCGACCCTGTCGTTTTTTGACCGATGATCAGTCCGACCGACGCTTTTCCGGGCAGGTTTTTTAATGCCCCGGAATTATCAATCTCGACATAAACGCCCGGAACGCGCGTTTGCGGGATTTCATTAAAAGAAACCGGCATTATCTATCCCCTTTCTTTGTTTGCGTTACAATTTCGACGTCGCCGTCATTGATGCGGCGGATCCAGTACGACGCCCGTTCGACCGTTTCGCCTTCGGCCGCCAGCTTTTCGCCGTTCGGCTTTAAGACCGTCAGGCCTTTTTTCGGCTTTAATTTAATGGTTTTGTTCATCTGTTCCCCCTGATGTTCGTTAAAGTTTCACTGTTAAATTCGGGCAGTTCCCAATCGGCATGAAGCCTTAAAAATTCCGCTAAATCGCCGCCTGTCTTATCTGCCGCCGCCATGACGTAGGACGTTTCAAATTCCAACGCGAAGACCGAAGCGTAAAATCCGGAAACGGCCGTATTTAACAGCGGGACGGTTCGCTTATGTTCAAACGGAACGATGTTCAGCCCGACATCGCTGCCGTGCAGCAAAGCCTTGATGTCTTGCAGTATCTGATACGTCCCGACTTCGCCTTGTTTGTCGCCGAAACGCGCCGACCGTTCGTTTCTGACGTTGCGGGTCAGAATGATGATTGAAAACGACGCCGTGCATTCCATGCCTTTGGCGGTGTTCTGCGTATTATCTTCGCCCGTAAAGGCGACCCAAACCGCCGGAGCGGACGTTTTAACCAGTTTGACAAGATCGTCGTCGAACTGCGCCTTGTAGCTTTCGACCAGTTTCAGGCGATACCCCAAATCAGCCGATTTAATTTTCTGAACAACGGCGTTTTCGATTTTTCCGATCATTTTAAAGCCTCCGTTAAAAGCGTATTTAACTCGTCTTTAACGGCTTCTTTGTCCGTTTCGGAAACGCCCAGAAACGGACGCGCCGGAATGGCGACAGATTTTGCAAAGACCTCGCGCCCGTTGATTTTAAAGCGCAAATATTTTGCTTTTTTCGCCGTAATTACGCCGCCGAACTGATGAATGCCGGCATAAATGCGGTTTGTTCCGATGACGGCGGTTTTATCGTCGCTTTTATGCGTAATGCTGCGGCGCAAAAGACCGCTGAGCGTCAGCGTCTGCCCGACGTTTTTAACGCCTTTTTTCCATTTGTTGCCGTCCGGATCCGTTTCATCGACAAAGCGTTCCTTTGCCGACGCCGTCAGCGTTCGGGCAATGCGTTTCATAAACAAACCCGTGTTGTCGCCCAAACGCTTTAAACCGTCGCCGATGTCAAACAAATCCTTTAAATCAAAACGCAGCTGCGGCATTTTAAAATCCCTTCATGCTGTTTTGGTTAAACAGACGCTCGGCACCGCCGACAATGACCAGCGGAGCACCCTGTTCGGGCGGCGTTCCTTCGGGGTCGCTTAAAAGCAAATCGCCTTTGGCAATATCGCGCAAAACCTTAACGGCGGCGTCATAAGCGTCTTTGACAACATCGGTAACGGCGGTCTTATACAGGTAAAACCGTGCGATTTCGCAGCACAGGCGGGTTAAAACGGGCGGAACAGCCGATAAAGGCAGCGTATGGCGCACGCGGATATATCCGTTCATAAAGGCCGTCGCATCGTTTAAGGCCGTTTCAATAACCGCCGTTTCCTCTGCGCTCAGGTCTTCGCCCGCCGCGTCGGTCAGTTGCAGCAGCTCTAAAACGCCGAAACGTTCTTTCATGGCTCGGATATCCGCGTACGCTTTCATTTATTTGCCCTCTTTACCGTTGTTTTTGTCGGATTTCTGGGCTTTTTTCCCGTTTTCTTCCTGTTTTTCCGTCGCTTCGGCGGCAGGCTTTTTTTCCTCAAGTTCGAAAAAACGGACGGACAGGCGCGGTTCGTTTTTGATCTGCTCCAGCTGTTCTTTGCCAAAAGCATCGACGCGGTGAACCGTTTTAACGTTCGGGTGGGCGATGCCGCCGCGCCTGAAACCGTTGACGGCAGAAATGATTTCAACGTATTTCGTCATTTTTCCCCCTTTCTTCAGGCCAGCCACGGGCTGACAAGGATTTCAACGACGCCCTTGTTCGGGTTGGTCGTGCCGTCCGCCAGTTTTTCGGATTCGATGACGGTTTTTGCCGCCGCGCGCAGAGAAGGCGGAACAACCAGCAGCGTCGGGCGGTTATTTAACGGTTTGCCGTTCGGCTGTTTCATGCTCATCATCGCGGCGTAAACCGTGTTGAAATTCGCCGTCGTCAAGTCCTGTTTGGAACAGTACGCCATCTGCCAGAACCCGTAGCCGGCGTTGCCGCGAAAATCGACGCCGTAAAGGATTTCGCCGCGTTTAAAGACGGGTTCGGCTTCTTCGTTGTCGATTGTTACCAGATTTGCGGGCGTGCGGGGCTGCCAGATCAGCGGCTTTAAGGGGCGCGCGGTGTTCAGCAGATACCATGCCGCGCCGCTGCCCGTCGTAAAGTTGGAAACGCTTTTGCCGCCGACGTCGTGATCGGTATCAAAGAAATACTGGCCGTCGTAACATACCGTCGACGTGCCGTTTTTCAAAAGTTCGCCGAAAATCAGGCTGTCAGGGTGCGTTTTTGCGCCGTATGCCAGTTCTTTCATGATGATGTTGTATTTGCCGACTTCATCGTCTTCGATGTCGTCTTTTTTAACGGAAACAGTTCCTTCAAACTTTTTGTTTTTGATGGTGTAGTCGTATTCGGTCAGGTTCTGAATGACGCGGTCGCCCGCCCATTCGCGGATATTGATCGTCTGGCCGATCCAGTCGTAGGTGTTTGATTTTTTCGATGACGGAATCGTTGTCGCGACTTTTTCGTAATCGCTGGGCGTTTCCTCAAAAGCCTGTTTGAACGTTCCTTTTAAAGCGGTATTCAGCGCCGCCAGTTTTTCAGTGGTAATCTTCATATTTCCTCCATTTAATCAAATCTGACGGCGACGAAATCGCCTTCGACGTCAATGACCTTTCCCGCTTTGGAACGCGTTGCCGCAGAACCGCTGCCTTTACCGTCCGTCGCGGCGACTTCGGCCGCGCCCGACAAATAGCAATCGCTTTCGATATGCGCGCGGGTCACTTTGTCGGCAGAGTTGTTTTTCAATAAAAACACGCCTTTTTTAACCAACGCTTTTTCTTCGCCGTCCGTCGTTCCCCCGGTAACGGTTTCTTCGATGCGGCCGACGGCCTTCAAATCCGTTGCCGCTGAGGCGGGAACCAAATATCCGCTTGCGTCTAAACAGCCGATTTCTCCGGCGCAGACTTTGGTGTTTGCCTTTAAGGGGTGGACGACCAGAATGCCGTCCCGTTCTTTTGTATCTGTCTGCGGCATATTATTTTCCTTTCTTGAAAGTTTCTGCGGAAATGCCCATGATTTCGCACATTTCCTTTTCGTCTTCGTTCAAATCGGCAGGGGCGGACTTGGGCGGTTCGCCCGCAGCCAAAGACGGCGCGGATACTTTGGGCATTTTTGAAATAAATTCGTTCAAAGCCGTTTCGCCCATTTTTTTGCAGATTTCTTTGGCGTTTTCCTTTAAAACCGGCGGCAGGCGGCCGTCGCGGATCGCGGCGTTGACCGCGTTTTCCGCCTTTTCTTCGGCGCGTTCGGCTTTGATTTCGTTTAATTCGCGGGTCAGCTCGGTCACTTTGTCGATTTCAACGAACTTGGCGGGATCCGCTTTCATTTCATTGACGGCTTTGATAACCGCTTCGGCTTTGGCTTCGCATCCAAGAGCATCGGCGATGTCGTTTAATTCCTTTTGCGCGGTTTTCATTTCGCTTATGCGCAACAGGGCTTTGTCTTCGTCAGGCGCGTCCAAGGCCTGACAAAGGGCTTTTTCCTTGTCCATTTCAATCTCCTTTGTTTGGTTTAAGGCTTTCAGGTCAAAATTCGGCGTGTTTGTCAAAGCGGCCGAAACGATGCTGCGGATATTGCCGTCCGTGTGGTAAAACACGGGCGAGATATAGCGAAATTCGCGCTTTTTAATATGTTCCGCAGCTTTGTCCGTCCACTGTACGGCGGCGCACAAATATCCGTCTTCCGTAAAGAAATCGGTCATCCAGCCTGCCGCGGGCGCAGGCCGGCCGTTTTGTTCCGAATATTCGGATTGATGATTGTAATCGATCAGCAGATCGGCGTTTTTCTTATAGGCAAGCGTTTGTTCGATGACGGCGTCGGGATCGTTCAGATAAAAACGCCGTCCGTCGCGCCCGTTGATCTCGCCCAACGGCATCAATCGGATCACGTTCGGCGCGGTCTTTCCGTCTTCCGCTCTGATCAGGGCGGCTTCGGTTTCGGCGCGGGCTAATTCAAATTTTTCGGTTTCGTTTCTCATGCCCCCATTTTAGGGGGACGGGATTTTTAAAAATATTCTGAACAGTTCACTGCAAACCGTCAGGATTCCAAGCAATTTTTATATTGCCCCGATCGGGGAAAATGTCAAAAGAAAATCATAATGCGATTTTAGTATCGTAAACACATATAAAAACATCGAAGTTAAAAGGGTATTAAAAGGGGCTGTGTGCGTTTTGGTTTTGATAACGTAAAACCATAGCAGAAAAATGATAAAGCCGCATTGTGCGGCTTTATTTGCGGTTTTTGTTTTTTTATGCGTGCTTAAACATCAGCCCCGGACAGGTACAGACGGGTATTTGTACGGTTTCCGTCATCGCAAACCTCTGCTTAAATTTTTCATTCATTATCTCCCTTGATCACCGAAAAACGACGGATGCCGGCAGGAATCCGTATCGTCTTCAACGCCGAAAATCCGCCAATCACAGCGCATAATGTTGCAAGTATTTATACTGTCCAACGGTTCAAAGCCGTGATAACAAAGTTCGCAAATCCGCCCGTCATGCAGGCACAAAGGAAAAGAGCGACCGTCAAATATGACAAATTCTCCTTCGCGCATGGCTTTTAAGGCTTCTTCAAACGTCATTCATTTTTTCCTTAAATGTTCCATGCGGCGCGGTCAACGGCCGAAGCTAATTCCTGTTCGCGGCCGTCAAAAGCGGCAATAATGCGCCGCCCGATCAGTTCGGCAGTCGGGCTTTTGAACCGTCCGGCAAGCGCAAAGCATAGAAGCAACGTTTTGCCTGCGACGTTCGTGTCTTTTGTGGCAACCCATTTTTTCAAACAGGCGTCTAACCGGGGCAGTTCCCGTCCCAGTGTCGCGTTGGGACGGGCAGCCTGATGCTGTTTGACAATGCGTTCGGGCGTCCATTGTATCGGTAAGTTCATTTAAAACCTCCTTGCTTGATTTTTTTTCCGTTCAATGCCATAATAACTAATTAGAGAGATTGATCGGGCCCGGTATGGGAGGATCCAAACCTTTCAACTCTGAGCCGTCCATACCGAACGGCTCATTTTTTATATGCAAGGAACCCGTCCCTTAAATTATTCAGGTATTCATCCCGTTTTCCTTTTGACCGTTCTGCCTTTGGCGTGAACGTCGTCTGTCCCGTCCATTTATCTTCATCCTTGTCAAAAACCGTCAGGCAATGACTGCCGTTTTCAGCTTCGTAAATTTTGATGTAACGGCGTTTTAAGATCTCTTTTCCAGCTTGCGTTTTTGCCCATATCATCCAGATTTCGTCCGGATCCTTAATTGATGCCGCCAACAGCTTCATATATTTTTTGCGGTTGTCTTTATTAAGCTTGTATTTCCCTGATTTTTTATCAATAAACAGTCCTTCGTCGATGACAAGCGGTTCTCCTAAAACATCGGTATAAACGACGGGTTTTCCGATATCCGCGCCGAATTCGGACAAAAAAGCGCGGGCGTATTCCGTATCGCTCAATCCTTCGGGCAAAACGGAATTTTCGGGCATCGGTGAGGCTTCGGGCAAAGGCGGCAGTTCGGCGGCGCGGTTTTGGAACGTCTGCGGCGGATTACCGTCGGGTTCAGGCGTAAAAGCGCGGTATCTGGCTTTGCCGACGTTATAATCAAACCCCGGCGCAATGCCTTCGGGGATCTGTTCGATTTTCCCCGTTCGTTTGTTTTCCCATTCAGTATAACGGATTTGCGGGCTTTTTGACGGTACGAAACCGCGCCGCTTTAAATCGTTATCGGAATATTGAATAACCGAACAGCGGCATTTCCAGCCGTTCGGGGGATAATGCGTCGCCCAGAACGGATCGTCATAACGCAAAATCAAATCGTGCCATTGGCGGTGTTGCGCCCGCGTGCGTTCGTCCAAAACGCAAACATAACGCAAAAACGGCGCGTCTTCGGCGTTTTCTTCAATCGCCGCCCATTCTCCCGCCGCATACGCCGTGCGGATGTTCGTGTCATAAATGATTCCCAACCGACGCGGCGTGCCAAGCGTCACGCTTTCCGTCAATCCCGTTTTCGGATCCGTCTTTTCCTGTTTTCCCCACCAGCCTTTTTTTTGCAAAACGGGAATCAGGTCTTTTTTAAACTGATCAAACGTCGTGCCGTTTTCCAAAGCGTCCTGCAAAGCGGCGCGAATATCTTGCAAAATATCAATCTGCATCGCTTTGGCGACCGTAAAGGCGACAGCGTGTTCTTCTTTCCAAACGTCACGCCAGTCAAAACCGAATTTGTATCCCTTTTTTTGAAAAAAACGGATCGCTTCGGCGGGCGGCAAAGGGGAAAAATCAGATTTAACCATGATTTAAACGCCCTGTTAAGTTTGCCCTAAACAGAGCTTGCGCCAGATATTCCGTCAAATCGGCGGCGTCCATGTCCGGATACGCTTCGGCAAGGCGTTGAAAAGCCTCGTCATAGCTTTGACACTCCTCTAAAAGCCGTTCAACCGGTTGAATAACGGGCGTTAAAACGCGTTCCCATTCGGCCTCCATTTCTTTGACGGCTTCATCAACAAGATCAGGCTCGGCCTTTTCGGTTTCGTTTAAAGATTTTTGCGCCTGATTAACAGCCGGATCAAAAGACGGCGCGGCGTATTTCAAAACGTCGTTTTCGTCCTTTGGCGCGTCCAGACCGATCTTTGAACGCACCTGCGACGCGGATACCTGAAGTCCCAGCGGAACCAGCTTTGACAAGGTATCTGATAATGCCGTTAAATCCTCGTCGTCGAAATTCCCGATACGGATATTCGGATAATTTTTCTGCGCCCCGAAGTTCAAATCAATCATCGGAATGATCAGGTCGCGCTTTAAAACGGCGGCCAGCTGCTTGGCGTCTGCACGCATAATGTCGCGGCGGACTTCGTTGTGTTCTTTGGAAACCGCGTGGCCGCCTGATACGGCGTCCGTCGTTGTCGTCTGTCCCAAAACGATTTTTGAAATCATCAAATCGACATACTGCGCAAACTGCTGATACAGTTCCGCCGATCCCGAATTTTGCGCTGTAATAAACTCGATCATCATGCTTTCGGGAATGCACGCCGCCGTGTCCGCGCCGATGTTGTAAACGGCGCGCATCAGCGTTTCTTTGTCCTTTTGCGTCGCGTTCGCCCCGTATTTGCCGACGCGCAAAGGCTGGCCGTAAACCTCTAAAAAGGTAACCCAGCTTTTGACGTCGAAATTCTTAAACATATAATACCAGGATACGACGCGCGCCAAACCGCCGCGAAGAGGAAGCCCCGACTTCGCGTTCATGACGCACTGAATATATTTAAACGGTTCAAGCGGAACTTTGCCGTCCTGCGTTTTTAACAACAGCGTCCGCATATCATTATCCAAAGCGAACCACTTCGGATTGACGTGCTGAATTTTGACGGGCTTCCATTGTTTTTCCGAACATTCCCAAACGATTTCCGAAACGGAAAAGCCTTTGCCGACCGCGTCCATCAGGTCGAACAGTTCGTCGGAAAGCGTGTCACGGGCGATAAATTCACGGACAAAATCGGCGTGTTTTTCTTCTTCCGCAGAGCTTCCGGCCGCCTCGACGCTGACTTCCAGCTGTGATACGGCACGTTTGCGCGTCCCTAAAACGGACAGGTACTGCGGTTCTTTTTCTTCCATTTCTTCGGCCAGATCCAGATAAGCGTCCATGTCGCCCTCGTCGGCGGATCTAAGAAGGCTTGACAGTTTTTTAGGCGTCAGTCCGAAAGACGGATACCCCGATTCATGCGTCCGAACGCCCCCAATCAGACAGGACGCGTCTTCTTTCGTTAAATTTGACGTTTTAACGGGTTTGCCGAACCGGTCTAATAAAACAGCCATCTTAATATGTCCCTTCGTTGAAATTAAATCCGTCGTCATCGGCGTCATACGTCATATAATCGTATTCAACCGGATCGGTTCTTGACGCCGCAACGGCAAAAGCCAAAGCAACCGCCGCATCGCCGTGACGCTTTAGTCCGTTTTTGCCGACCATCCTTTTTTCCGGAACGCACGCTATTCCCTTGACGACTTTTAAGGCGCGCAGGTCGCTTAATATATCGGCGTCTTTCGGGATTAAAAGCGTCGCGTCCTCAAATCGCGCTTTTAAGGCCGGCATGTTGTCCCGATACCAGCCTTGCGACAGCATTACTTTGTCGATTTTTCCCGAACCGTATTTTTGCCAGCACGCTTCGGCCAAATACGACCCGTTGCCTCTGGCGTCCATCGCGCCCGCGTGAAAACGCGGCAGACGGTCGATAACGTAAAACAGGATTTGACGCTGCTGGTCAAACGGTATGTTTGAAAGTTCTATGACAAAAGGCGTTTTCAGGCTGAGGTCTTTTTCTTCCCGTAAAATCCACAAGACCGACAAATCGCCCGAACGCCCGAAGTCGAACCCGAACGACGTCAGCCCGTCGTCCGGAACGGCGTTTAACAGGCTTTCCACGTTGTCCGACAGCCAGTCGTCAATACTTTTTTCGCGTATTTCCGGGGGCAGCGCGGCAAAATCGTCCTTATGCGCCAAACGCAGAACGGGAATGTCGGCGGCCATTGCCCGTTCGATCAAAGCGCGGGTCAGGTATGTTCCCGAGCCTTTGGAAGGCACGCAAAACAATTCTTCTTCCGCATCGTCGCCGTAAAAATCAATAATGTCCTGCCGCCATTTTTGTTCGGCATCCGCGCTCCATTCTTTGCCGGTTTTCTTGCAAATCCTTTGATAAAGCCCGTCCTTTAAGGCGTCGTCGAACGTACAGCGCAATAGTTTGTAAGGCTTTTTGCCCGCTCTGACGTCGTTGATCAGTTCGTTGAACGGATTGTCTTCGCCGTCATGCGTGGACAGGATTAAAACTTTGCCGCCCCAAATCAAAAGGGCGAAAGCCGCCTTTAAAACTTCGGCCAAATCATCGTGGAATGCCGCTTCGTCAATTAAAACAAAGCCCTGTTTGCCGCGCAAAGCCCTCGGAACGGAGGGCAACGCGACAATCTTGCGGCCGTTTGCAAACGTTATGCGAAAGGCTTTGATATTCTTTTCGGGGGATTCCGGATCTTCAAAAACGTACTCTTCAACGGCAGAGGACAGCATGGAAAAACGCTTTGCCCATTCGCCCGCGACCTCGATAAATTCGCGAGCCATCTCCAAATCATAGCCCATGTAATATGTATCCGACGGGTTGTCTTCCGCCGCCGATATTAAAACGGAAATTCCCGCCGCCGCCCAAGTGTATCCCGTCCGTCGCGATTTTTCGACGACGGTCACGGGGTATTTAAATACGCAATCCGTCAATTCGCGCTGATAGGGCAGAAAACCTTTGTCCATCACAGCTCTCCTAAAATTTCACGGCGGATCGTTTCAATGACTTCGGGGGAAAATCCCTTTTTCTGCGCCGTTTTTTCAAGGTTCTTTTCCGCTTTTTCCCTGATTTTGTCGCGCAGTTTCATTTCCTTTTCAAAGTCGGTTTTTTCCGCTTTCGTCAGTTTTTCCAAAGACGTCGCCAGAAACATCGCGTCCTTTGCGTCAAGCGTGACGGGTTCGCCGTCTTCGGATCCCATCATGCGAAATAAAATGCTGTGCAGCACTTCGATGTTTGCGCGGGCGACTTTGTTCTCTTTATCTTCGTCGCCGTAATCCTTGACAATCGCTTCGGCAATCGTCCTGCTTTGGCGAATTGATGCCTGTATGCTTTCCAAACGTTTGCAATGACGGCCGACGGCGGAACGGCTGACGTCAACGTTTAATTCGTCCAGCTTTGCCATAATCTCGTCAATTGTTCGCCCTTCCTGCCGCAGCGCGCCGATTTTGTCGCGAACGGCGGCGGGCAGACGGTCTATGCTTGAACGCCGTCCCATTTGATTACTCCGGTCTGGGGCGTTTAACGCCCGTTACGACGGTGCGTCCCGCCGCAACGTCCAGCCCGCGCCCCGTGATTTTGGCAACCTGTACCTTGCCGTCAAAATACGTTTCAACTTCGATCAATCCGATTTCAGCCAGAAAATCAAAATCCGCCCGTATCGCTTCACGGCTGACCGAATGCCCCAACTGTTCCAAAGCCTGCTGCATGACGGAATCGTTTATTTTATAGTCGTTGTCTTCCGACAAAAAACGAAGCATGGCCAAACGGCGGTCTTGCGCGACGATTTCTTTGTATGGCGTATTCATAAATTCCCCCGGTTCATCAAAAAATCTTCCTGTCGCCGCACGGTATTTTCCATGCGCTCGGAAATCGCTTCAATCTTGTCGATTTTTCCCGTCAGACGTTCCAGCTTTAACGTCAAATCATGCATATCCTTTTGCGTGGCCAGCCCTTTAACCGATTGTTCCACCGCCGAAACGCGGTGTTCCAGTTTTGATACGTCTTCTTTTGAAGCATACGTCTTGGCCGCCGTAAACTTGACCCAGCCGAAGAAAAATCCGGCAACGCCGACAACAACTCCCCAGTAATCTTTGATAAATCCGATAAACGCCGCCATCAGCCGCACTCCCGTTCGGTCTGGCAATCAATGCATAAGCGGCACCCCGGAACGGCCAAGCGTCGGGCTTCGGGGATCGGTTCCCCGCATTCGGCGCAAAATTCGGCGGAAACGGGCGTCGTTTTTTGGGACGACGTTCTTGACCCCCTGACGTTCATTCTTTCGATTTCGGCTTGCGCCTGATCTGCAATGTCCATGTTTTTCCCATAAAAAAAATCAATCCGTGTCAGGATCGATTTTAGGAAAACGGCTGAGATGAAAATATTCTGAACAGTTCACTGCAACCGGCGGATTTGCTTTTGTTTTTGACAATAAGGCAGGTGAGGAAAAAGCACAAGAGGGAAAATATCCCCGCAGATTGACGCAGACTTATTTTTCAGATTAAAATATTTACAGACACAACCTTACATATCTATCTATTGTCAAGCGGAGAATCTCCTTTATGAACGATGAAGTCATATTGATAATCGCCCTTCTTTTCTTTATCGCTTTATCTGTTTTTTGCGCGGCGAAACACAATAAACTTTACGAAAAATATAAAGATGTCATTGATATCGAAAAAGAAAAATCAAAACAAAATATCTTATTGGAACAAATCAAAAAAGAAATACGCGATCTCCAAAACACTTATAAAAGCAAATACCACACTTATGAAGAGCTGAACAAAGAACTTTCTTTTTTGGAAGGCAAAGCCGAACTTAACTCTGTCGGTTTATACGAACCGTTTTTTAATTTTGATTCTTCTGAAAAATACAAATCAGCCCTTCAAAACAATTATAACCGCCAAAAAAAGATGGTTCAGGAAAAAAAAGCCGTTTTATATAACAATAGCCTGACGCTTGACGGCAGCGCGAAAAAAGCCGAACGGTGGGCAAAAAAATGGATGAAACTTGCCCTACGTGCTTTTAACGGTGAATGCGAGGCGATTATTTCAAAAGTACGCTGGAATAATATAAAAATAATGGAAGAGCGTATTTTTAAAGCGTTTGAGCAGATAAACGAAACCGTCGAAAATGCCGGCATATCAATTACAGATGCTTATTTCAGGTTAAAACTGGACGAGTTACGTCTGACTTATGAAGAAGCTAAGAAAAAACAAGATGAAAAAGAAGAACAACGCCGGATTCGCGAATTGCAAAAGGAAGAGGAAAGGCGGCAAAAAGAAATAGAAAAAGCTCAGCAAGAAGCTGAAAAAGAAATATCTTCAACACAAAAAGCCCTTAAAAAGAAAGAAGAGGAAGCTTCCGGTTTTTCCGGAGCGGAGGCAGAAAAATATAAAGCGGAGATCGAAGCGTTAAAACGACAGCTTGAAGAAGCAACCGCTAAAAAAGAACGCGCTTTAGCACAAGCACAGTTGACACGTGCCGGACATATTTATGTTATTTCAAACATTGGTTCTTTCGGCGAAAGCGTATATAAAATCGGCATGACACGGCGACTTGATCCTTTGGAGCGCGTAAATGAGTTGGGCGACGCATCGGTTCCGTTTAAATTTGATGTGCATGCCTTGATTTATTCGGAAGATGCGCCGGCTTTGGAAACCTCATTGCATAAAGCGTTTGCCGATAAAAAAGTAAATATGGTTAATGACCGCCGTGAATTTTTCCGAGTTTCTCTTGATGAAATCGAAAAAGAAGTACATAAAAATTTTGCACAAATTGAATTTATAAAAGAGCCTGAAGCCGAAGAGTACAGGGAAACATTGGCGATAAAAAATAAAACAAAAGCCGTGGAGTCCTTACAAGAAAACAAACACTTACCGTCTGAAATTTAAAACAATTCGCCTTGTTTTTTGTCTTCTTTTAATTCGGCTTTGACTTTCAGGACGTAACGTTCCGTTACGCCCAAAATGCGGCAGAGTTGACGGTTGGAGATATTGCCGTCGGCTTCGATAATCAGCGATTTTTTTAAACGCCGGTACGCCCCGCGCGGAATAAACAAACGCTGGCCGCCGAAGTTTTTGCACAATTTTTTATAATTTTCAAAACCGATCAAGTGCGCGATTTTATGGCGTTCCAAAGCAACCCGCGGAATATAAAACGATCCGATGCCTCCGAAATTGTCCATAAGAACAACGGCGGCGTCAAAACCTATCGTTTCGGCGATTTCCAACATCGACATCGGCAACGTTATTCCGTTTTTTTTCATTATTAACTCCCGATACGTTTAACCCATTGCTTGAGAATTTCGATGATTTTTTGTTGTTGAGCTGGCTGCAGCCATTGAACGCTGTCTATTCCGGTGTACTTTTTGCAAAACGCATCAAGGGCGGTTTTGTCGGTTGATTGCACGGCTCCCAAAGCCTGCAATTCGCTCCAAAGGGCATAGATTTTTTTAATCGGGTCAAAAGGCGTGCGGCGGAACGCTTTTTTCTTCGGTGTTTTCCAGCCTAACGCCTTAAATTCGTTGATCAAGTCGACCAGTTGGGAATAACGGCACTTTGCCGCGCTGTCCTTTCCCGTAACGCGCCGCACAATATCGCGGTACTGCTCATCGTCAAGGTTCAGCTGTGCTTTGGCGATGTGGATTTTGGCTAAAAGAGGGCGTTTATCCGCGGTCATGGCAATCACCATAATCTCTTACCCAGTTCGATGTCGAAAACTTCCGCATCAACGGCTAAATCCGTATTTTTACCGTTGATTTTTGTGATGTCGGCAATCTCAAAAGCCATGATTTTATCCGTATCGGTATTCGCCGGATAACCCAAGCGGAACTCGGCGACATCAGCATCGTGCAGGCGGCTTTCCCAGTAAGGCGTCGCCAGTCTGTATTCGTGTTTTTTTTCTCCGGATCTGATTTTTCCGAACCATTTTCCTTCTACGTTAAAAACAACGACTTTCATAATTGCTTCCTTTCTGTGGCGTAATCGGAAGCGGTTTTATACCGACCGAACAAAGGCTTTGCTTTTTCTTCCCCGACGATATTGAAAAATTCCATTAAAGCCGCTAAGAAGGCTTCAAGTTTTGGAGCTCGAAAGGCTGTTTCAACAAACGTGTGGGCTTTCGGGCTGTAGTGGTAATAATTCTTTTGCAGGTGTTCTTCGGCATCGCTTTCGGTCAAGAAGACTCCGCGTTGATAACTGCGTTCTTCCATAAATCCGTAAACGACGTCGGGCAGATCCAAAAAGTCTTCTTCTGTTATGGATATGTTATGTTTGTCACTGTAACGCTCATAGCTTAGAAATTCGCCGTCTTCATACAAGTACGGTTCGCCGCAACGATCTTGAACGAAACAAGTATAGTAGTCCATTATTGTAAAGTAGATCGGATTCGCATTACCGCGGCGGTATTGCGTTTTGTACTCTTCGAGAAAACTCTTGATTGTTTCCAGATTTTTTATATCGTCCATGATTTCCCCCCTTAAGCAATTCGCTTTATTTTTTCGCTTTTGCATAATTCTTGATTGATGCGGAATTTTTGTCCCTCTGAACGTCCGGCTAAACTTGCTTTACTGACCGTTATATTTATTTTTAAATCATGTTTCTGAAGGTGAATGTTATGTTCTTCTTCATAATTTCGGCGCAAGTCAGCCTGTATATTCAGAACAAGATTACGTCCTGTCGTAGAAAAAATACTTTTGGAACGCGCTTCATTTTCAAAGCAAAGTTTTTCAAGAACAGCATTATAAAATCCCTTTTTATAGGCATTTGATACTGCCAAGGGGGCTTTATAATATCTTTGTTTCTTGTATTCTTCCGATTCTCGATAATACGTTAAGGACATTTCGCATTCAAACTCAGCACGTTCGGCCATCTCTTTGGCAAGTTCGCAAAATTCGCGTTTTCCATAAAAGGAATATGTATCTCGTCCTTTTAAAATGACGAATACTCCAAAGAACAAAGAAATTTGATGAATAACAGGTTTGAATTGTTCTGGCTGCCTTTTATGAGTATTGAAAGAAATCTCGTTATAAGAAGAGCCTTCATCAAGCTGATCAGAATAAATTTGATATTCTTCAATCAGCTTATTTGCCTTTCGCAAGGCAATTTCTGCTTCGTTCTCTGAAGCTCCGTTTGCGACTGTGATTTTCAAAAGTTTGCGTATTCTTTCTATGATCGTATTGCTTTCTGACATTTTCTTTCCTTTCACGCTTGCCCGTCAGCCGCTTATTCCAGTAATCCCGCGCTTCGCGGTATTCGTGCGTCTTGCGTCCGCTCTTGATTTCGTCGAACCAATGTTCCGTCAAAATCAAAAACAAAACGCGGGCGGTCGCTTTGTCCATGTTTCACTCCTTTCATTTTCCTTGTGTCTGCTTAGAGCGTTTAAACGCTCTAAGCACCCATAAAGAAAATCAGTCCAATTCCGCTTTGACGCGCAGTTCCGCAGTTGCGGCTTTGACGTGCTCGGTCGCCGCGATGACTTGCCTTTCAACATAAAACGTATAACCGATCAATGTCAGAGCAGAGGCAAGGCAGATATATTCAAGAGCTTTTCTCATCTGTTTTTCCTTCATGCTTTTGCCAAATCAACCGTTACGGCACGCCACGGAGATTCCGCCGTGTCCCGTTCGTAAAAGCGGTAATACTGCTTTGAACCGTCAATGCGGATACTGTCCGTAATTGCCTGCATTGCGCGCTGCCACGTTTCATCTTTGATGTCCAGACGACGAAGCGACAGCAAAGCGTTGCGGTTGATTTTGCCTTCTTTATCGACCTGAAACGCGTGGTCGATCAGCGTGACAATCTCCTGACGGCTGTCCGCGCCCCATTCGTTAATACATTCGTCAATCAGCGTTTTTGCCGTTTGAAGTTCCGCGCCGAACGTAATGTTTTCGGAAATGGCAACCTGAACCTTTTTCAGGCCGTCATATGTCTGAAACGTCATGTTTCCTTTGCGGCCGCCTTTTTTGACGCCGTACTTTTCGTCGATTAACGACAGGTAAGCGGCAATATCGTCGCCGGTGTGTCCCTTAAACCGCGAGATCTGGTCGGACAACGCGCGGGCGTAATCCATGATTTTCTTGACCAGCTGGTCTTCCAGTTTTTCGGTCGGTTTGACAATGCTCTCGGGAACAAGGCGTCCCGCCGCGTCTTTCATGTATCCTTCTGGGATTTTCGTTTCTTTTTCCATTTTATTTCCTTTCTCTGATTGGTGGTTTATAAGTCAGTAAAAAAATCAAAAATCTAAGCTGCCGGCGGAAGATCGTCATTGTTGTTTCCCTTGCTATATACCGTCCCCGGCACAACACCCAGATGACGCAGGCGAACGGCAACCGCTACGGTTTCTTTGGACAAACCTGATTTATCGGAAAGTTCTTTTTCCAAAACGGCGACTTCGTTTTTGATGCGGATCAGCTTTTTGATTTCTCTGTCCATGATTGACGGCGGAATAAATCCCTGCGGTTCTTGGCCGTATTCACGGGTCAACGAGGAAATCACGCCGAAAATCTGTTGGGATAAGGTAGAGTTTAAAGGCATTTCATTCTCCTTTTTTAAAGTGAGGACAGCCGTTGCGGCAGGCTTTATAAAGAGCCACGCGTTGCGGATTAACGGCGGAAAATTTTTGTTTTTGGTAACGAATGCAACGGTCGACGGAGAGCTCGCCCAAGACCGGGCAAATCAGCAAAGCGTTTTTAAAGCATCCGTTAAACGTGCGTTCAACGGCACTTAAATCACCCGCATAGCGTCCTTTTAAAACAAGGCTGATCGTCGCGGCGGAATAGCCCATTTCTTTGGCGACTTTGGCTTGGGAAGTCTTGGCGCATTCGGCTTTTAATTCGGAAATCCAATCAGTCATCGCTTGCCTCCTGCTGCCAGACGATCTTTTGCAAATTCGGATCGAATACGGTTTTTAATCGCTGGATCATCGGAGCGCGCGGCCCCGTGTAACGTGAAGCGATGAAACAATAAAGACCGTCTTTTTCCCGTCGCAGGTATCCTGCCTTACACAAAGTTTTCGCATAGGCTTTTGCCGTTAATATCGAAACCGGCGTTTCTTCGGTTGACGCCGTAACAGATAAATCCGTATAGCTGAACTTTTTTAAAATGCGCATGGCGTGCCACATCTGTTGCGTTCCGTTTCCTAATGTTGACAGTTCTCCTTTGGAATTCACGTTCGGGGCATTTACTCCGACGTCTTTTGCCAATTTGAAAATCGTCGGTGTTTTTACATCGCCTTCCGTCGCTTTAACAACATATCCGCCAGCGACAAGAGCGCGGAGATACGTTCTTAGAGTTTCCCGCTTTAAATCGCTGAAACTGTTTGTCAAACCGGTTAAAGTAAATCCGTCTTTATTTGACCTGATCGCTTCCCACATTGCTTGGCGACCACTTGGATTTTTAGCTTTCATGCGCAGGTGTATCGGTTTATTTGCCATCACAGCCCCGCTTTCCGTGCCATCGGAGGCACGCCTGTGAAGAAATCGCGCTGATAATCAGCCGAACCGACTGTTTTCAACCCTTTTGTCGTTGCAAATTCACGCACGCGGTCAAGGTTGACACAAACTCGGCGGACGGATCCCGCACTTTCTTTTAAGATTTTTTCACATAAATCCTGCTCTACCGTAACGCCGTTCGCATACAATTTAGCCAGATGTTTAACGTCGTCGATTGACGCCGGTTGCGCCGCCACCCAGTCAAGCATACGCCCGTGGACACGTTCCCACTTTTGAAGCTTGACCGGCATTGCTTCTTCGCCGATCAAAATGATTGTGGCCTGCGAACTTTCGTAAATATCGCGTACAACTTCAATCATACGCTTTTGAACCAAGAAATCCGCTTCATCTATGATTAAAGGACGTTGGGAAAGTGAGAGTTCTTCGCCGATCTGATCCATCATGTCGGGAATTGTGTAAGCCGGCTGAATGCCCATTTCACCCAAAATCGAAGCGCAGAGCTTTTTCGGCGTCCAAACGCTTTTGACTTGGACGTGATAGGCTTTGTGCTTGTTCGCCGCGTAAATTGCCGCGAACGTCTTGCCATACCCCGAAAATCCGTAAAAAGTCGCCATGCCGGGCAATCCGTAATCGCGGTTTTTGACGCGATAGACCAGCTCGTTCAATAACGCGACATTGCGAAGCGGGGCTATAGTGTTCTTGACAGTTTCATTCATTTTTGTCATTCTTCCTTTGTTTTGTGGTTGGCGGTTGTCCGAAAAGACGCCGCCTTTTTTATGCCGTCAGAGCCGCTTCCATTCCGAAATCCTGCGCAAAGTCCATACGCTGAATGTATTCGGGCGACTTGGAATATTCGGCAAACCAACGGCGGTCTTCGGCGGAAATGCTTTCCCCGTTTTCAATTTGTTGGCTGATAGTGACGGCCTTGCGGAACCGAGCCGCAGGCGTGTCAATATCGGCAACGGGCAGAGCGTTCTGCTCTTCCTCAAATTCTTTTAAAAATTCTTCGGTTTTTGCGGCTTCTTCTGCCGTCACGGGCGCGGCTTCGGGAGCGGGTAAAGCAGGTTGCCCTAATGCTTCGCGAAATCCTATCTCGCGTTCTTCATTACGCTTCAGCTGCCCGATCAGTCGCTGATGTGCTTTGTGTTGCGCTGCGCTGATTGGCATATATGCTTTTTTGTTACCTTCCCAGACCGCCACACAAATCAACCGTCCCGGAACACGCCGCATATCCAGCTCGCGTACCCATACTTTCAGCGGATTATGTATATCAAACCCGACGGCGACTTCTTCATCATGATAATGGGTCAGCAATGGTGAAGTGTATGTATTGTCAAAAATGCTGACGGTACAACGCAGGCATTTGCGAATTTCAAACGGGCGTACCAAATCGTCAGTTTCTGCAGGCGTTAGGGTTTCCGGCCTGAAATCAGGGTATTCCGGATTACCGCGATCCCACATTTCATTCGGCGTCATGTGACGTTTTTTACCGGTTTCGGGATCATTGATGATTGGCAAAGAAGAATGAGGACGGTTGTTGTATGCCTCCAAACAACGATCACAATATGCAACAAAGCCTTGCCAATCCGGTAAAGTTTTACTGCGTCCGTCTTCTTTGATTTCACGTTTAACCAGTTTGTAAACTTTTTGCCTGGCTTCCGGATCCATTGCCTCTCCCATGTAGGTCGGCAAACGCTTTGCCGCACGTACCCAGATTGACTGATGCAGTCGTTCAATCTGGCCGCGCGCTTGGGAATTGTAAGCAATGCTGTTCTTTTTCGTGATGCCCAAACGGGCGCAAAACATATCAATAACTGTATTGTTGAAGCCTTTGCCGTTATCAACGTAAAAGATATCCGGGACGCCGTTTGTCATAACGGCATGGCGCATCGCATCCATGACGGAAGTTGTCGATTCCGATATATTTAAGCTGAAGCCGACGGCTTTTCTGGAATAAATATCAATAACGGTTGTTACTTCAGGACGATAAGGCTTTCCATGTATCGGATTTGCAATGGTGGCATCAAATGTATGGCCGTCCGAAGAATATATCGCTCCCGGCCACAGATTTGATGTATCCCGCGCTACATAAGCTCTGAAAGCCTTTCCTTCCCGCGCCCAAACCCGCCCTTTGTTCGCCAGCAGTTTGCCGATTTTATTCAAATAAAACTTTGCCTGACGATACGTCGGTGCGATTGACGGATAATCTTCCCGCATATCCTCTAAGGCTGATTGCAAACTTGGTTTTTGCGGCCGAAAATAGTATTTCGAAAATAATTTGAACCATTCGGGAGCAACGATCTGTTCATCTTTCGCAGGGGTGGGCATCAACCCTTTTAAGCCCGCCGTTTCACGCAGTTTGTACCAGTTAAACAAGCTGGCGCGGGAAAGTTTGACCGTTTCGCCGGCCTTTGCGTTTGCTTTTCGGATCAGTTCGATGAAAGACGGTTCCAACGTTCCGTTTTTCAGTCCGTTTAAAACGGCTTTAATCGCGTTGTTTTTCCCGCACGTTACCGCCAGATTGTCAATCGCGTCCAAAACCGCCGCTCGCGCTTCAGCCGTTTCACGCTGCCAGGCTTTGGCTTCGGATAAATCGGCATCGTCGGGACGTTCGATCACAGCCTTTGACCGACGTTCCGGAACGCTTGACAATGAACGGCGCGCCAATTCTTCTTTGGCTTTGGCCGGTAAACTCGATACGTTGTATTCTTTGCCGCCGCCGCGACCGCAACGGGGACGCGATTGCCAGTTTTCGCGGGCGGCTTTTTCAATAATGTTTTTCTTGGCGGACGGAATATCCGGTAATTTCAGATCGGCCAGTTCCTGAGCAGAAAACCATTCTTTCATAACCGCCTCCTTATTCTGACCGGCGAGGCTTTTTCTAATTCTTTAAGCTGTTTTTTCTTTAAAGCGATCTCTTGCTGTAAACGTCCGCGTTCGGCGAGCAAGGCTTCTTCCCCGAACAACACGGTATAACCTTCGTCTGCCAATAATTCGTCCCAAGCCCAGCCCGCCTTTGCAACCCGAACGAGGACGATAAAGCGATACAAAGGAATTTGATGGAGCTCGTTGGCTTCGCTGGAATAGTTATCCAGCATCGCTTTGCTAAATGACGGGCAATCCATAGCCTCCGACATTTCAGCGGCGATTTGTTCGCGGCTTTTAGGGCTCTCTTTCAGGATCAAGGACACCAAACGTTTGATTTTGCCGCTCAAATCAACGGTGTGGGAGATCACCGGCGGTCGGCGAACAGGATAGATCTGTTCGAATAAATCAAGCGTCTGTGTGTCCTTGAATCTTTTCGACATCGCTTTAACCTTAAAATTCTTTAATCCTGTGAGCTTCCCCGACATCAATCCGCATACTGCCGTCAGACGACACCCAATGTGACATCGGGAATTTGTAACCGCATAAAACTAAACGGGCGGCTTTATACGCTTCTTTGAAAGTTGCTTTCGTTACTTTGGAAAAGATAAAGGCCGTTTCATAAACCGTTTGAGCAATATCGGGGGCGTTTTTCCAAATATGATCCGGCGCAGTATTAGCACACATACAAAAATCGCCGTCACAACCACGCCACATCATTATTGAACCGTCTGTATTTGACTTAATAAAAGGATCGAAATCTCTGTCCGTTCGTTTAAAAATAGGCATTATTCATTCTCCGTTAATTGCGAAATCAGCAGATTTTCGATGAAACTGCGGGCTTCTTTATAAGAAGGGAAATAATGCTGTTCTGTCTTGTGGCACTTCTTAATCCCGCCCGAAACCGGTATAACGTTCACGTCGTATTCGGTAATGCCGATAATGTCATTGAATCCAAAATCTATTTCCAGGCGCTCCAAAATAATGGCCTGATAATCGCCGCTCTTAGCCATCTCTTTCAGTTCTTTGGCTCGGCAAATAAACGGAAATCCGCTGCACTGATAATCCAAAATATTGGACGATATGTACGTTTTAACCATTTTATCCTCCATGTTTAAGCTGCTTTGTCGTTTTGACATTGCCGAAAAATACGAATCCCTTTATATTGATTAAGTCTTGAACGTTTACGGCTTCCGTCTGCATTAAAGCGGCTAGGCCAAAGTTGGCAGGCAGGAATGCCTAAAAACTCGGAAATGGCCTCTTCTGCAGCGGGAAACGGAGCTGTCAGGGCTTTTGAACAAGCACGGCTTGATAAACCGGCTTTTAATGAAAGGCTTTTTAAGGTCATTCCTTTGCGAAGGATCATGCACTTAATTCTGACGGCTCTGATGTCCATAACTTCTTGACCTCTCTGGTGAACCGACTCTGCCAAGTCGGTTTTTTCTGGGGGGTTAAATTCAACTTGTAGAATTAACATATCCAGTTTTGTGGACAATGTCAACCATAAAACTGGCGTAACTGTTCTTTATTATCAATTATAATGTCAACATATTGATTTTAATTGATAAAATTAAAGCGTTACGGATTTTGGGAAAACAATGAAAAACGTAACAGAACAAACTGACAACTATAACGATTTCGCAGATCGTCTATCTTCTGAAATCTTAAAAAATTATCGGTCTGTTAGAGCTTTTGCTTTAGAAAACGGAATAAATCCGTCCACAATGGCTTTGTACGCAACGGGGCAAAGCGAACCCACGCGTCCAGTATTATGTATAATCGCAAAAGCATTAAATGTTTCTTTAGACTGGTTGGCTACGGGCGAAGGCATGCCGGAGAAAGATAATCTTGATGAAATGGTAAAAGATATCAAAGTTGATGCGGATTTAATGGCTGAAATTGTTAAAGTCGTTAATGAATACCTTGATTCGCTTGATCGTGAACTGCCGCCTGAAAAACTCGGAAAAATTTACGCTTATCTTTATAATTACTGCCACAAAGACGAGCCGGTACGCCGCGACAACATTATCAGCTTAATCGACATTGCAGGATAAAACTTTAGTATAGTTTCTCCGTCGTTTTAATAACAACGGAGAAAAAATTATGAATAAAAACCTTGAACACATTAAAGAAATGCTTAGATCTGCGCCGAAAAAGAAGCGGAAGATTCTATATATCGGGTTAACTTTTCTTGTTGTTTCAATAACAGTTTTTTTGTTTTTAAGGGAAAACGGTAATTATTCATGCCGTATTTCCTTAAAACAAAAAGAATTTTTAAAAGCCCGTATTGAGCAAATAGCAGATACCGGAAAAATAAGCGAATATATGCTTTACCGACATCTTAAAGGGCGTTTAAAATATGAAACAATAAGCAAAATGCCATGTAGTGACTTTAATGCGGCGACGGAATTTTTAGACAACTATGAGGAACGAATAAAATCAGATAAATAGTTGGTCTAAAAATAAATGTCAAAATACCGGACTGAGTCTAAAAAGCTCGAAGTCCGGTATTTTTTTAAGATGCTTTAAAATTCCTTTTAATCCGCCGTTATCCCGCTATATCCCCGTATATCCCACTATATCCCGTTTAGTCTAAATATAACTGTTAAGTAACAGTCGTTGATTTAAACGACCTGAAAAGATTATATCAAAAACAAACCGTTAATGCCAGCACAAGCTGACTTTTAATCGTCTATAAAAATCCCCCCTTTAAAAAACAAAGGGGGGATTTTATGCAGATATTATGTTATACGCAGCAACATCCGTTTGCTGTAACGGTGGCTGTATATCCCGATTGACAGGAAACGCCGCTACAATTACTGATACAACAACAACCCGTATTCGTCGCCTCGGTAAACGATCCCGATAAGCACGAAACGTCTGTACAATTCGGAACGGCTGTTTTCCCGTCACAGTAATTTTTATCGGGACAAATCAGACACAGTTTGTCCGAAATATATCGGTTATAACCGCATAACAGACAATTGCCCGTCGTCGTGTCGCAATCCTGACAGTTCGCGTCACATTCTTTTATTAACTCCGGTATTTTTGTATTCGATCCGGATCCGACTTTAACGGCGGATTGATACGAATTGTTCGCGTTCATTGTTCGTCCCAGTTTGACCGCTTTTGCGTGAACTTGCGTGCACATAAACAGCAGGACGAATAAAAGAAAAAATATTCGTTTCATGTTCACCTGCTTTATTTGTTGATACAGCAACACCCGTCGGACGACAATGTCATGCGCGACGGACAGGACGATACCGTATTTTTGGGTTTGTCCTGCACGCAAGAACTGCCGCTTTTTGTGTATCCCGAATTGCAGGTAAATGTTGACGATCCGTTACACGTCGCGTTTGCAGGACAAGATGTGCATGTTCCGTTTTGTAACCAGTATCCCGAACGACATGAAAAAGAGGAGGTGCCGTTACACGATGCATTTGTCGGACAAGATTCACACAAACCATTTTTCAATAAATATCCTCCGGAACATTTTAAGCATTTTGCACTGGAGGAATTGGCACTGATACAAAGGGTATCGATACAATTTAACCAACAGTCCGAACCGCGTTGTGATCTGATGCTGTGTTGTTTATAGGAGCGGCCGTAAAACATTTCTCCAGCCCCGCAGGAATTATCTAAAGCCATTTCTTCGCTGTTGTTATACCAGAAGTAAGAATGCTTGA
Source organism: Alphaproteobacteria bacterium (assembly GCA_021639925.1). Classification (GTDB taxonomy): domain Bacteria; phylum Pseudomonadota; class Alphaproteobacteria; order CAAGCB01; family CAG-977; genus UBA11549. Next base: position 32,672 of record JAJXEL010000004.1, read on the forward strand.
ATTCGCAGTTCTGCGCTTGTGCGTTTTCTGTTTTTATAAAAAAACAGAAAAACATCATCATAAAAGTTAATTTTTTCATCTCTGAATAATCCTTTTTGTTTTGGGTTAAACAAAACCCACCTTTGCAGGTGGGCGGATTTTCAGAAACCGTTCAAAAGTAAAGACGGCTCGGCTTATTCAGCTCACAGCCTTATTCGCCGAAATCCGCCCGTTCAAGGACAGATTCGGCATATAATTTATTAGCCGCCATACACAATGCGGCTACTTTTGAAAGGGTTTCTGACGCCCTGAGCCGTTGACTTAAACGGCTTAGAATGAATTATAGCAGAAATGAAAAATAATAGCCAGTTGAAAAG
>JAJXEL010000117.1 GCA_021639925.1 Alphaproteobacteria bacterium
ATTATCACATCTTCAATTATTCTATTGTTTTTTGTTTCACTTATTTTGAAGAAATTTATTTTCTTTTTTGGAAAGTAGGTGTTTCATGCTTCAGAATACAATTTTATCAATTAATTTTTCTGATATTTTTGGCGCTTTTTTAGGAATTTTTCGCCAAATGACAATTTTGCAAATTGTTATTTTTGGTTCGGCGTCTGTTTTGATTTTTTTCGGCAAGGTTCAGGAAATAAATGAAAGAAAACGTCGTAATCATGAACGAGAGGAATATCGCCGCCGCCGTGAAGATTATCAGCGTCGCAAATTAGATTATGAAGAGAAACGTTTAGATGCGCTGGAGAAAGGAGAACTTCGCAGCCGCCAGTATCAGAAGATGAAAGAAGAGCGTCAGCGTTTATCTGCGGAACTTCGTTCTTTGCGAGCGACGATCAGGAACGAGAGATTGTCAGGCCGCTGGGACGTTTTAGGCTATTGAAATTCCGCTGAGAAAGGCGGATTGCCGCGGCTGTCCGGCATTTGGCAGCAGTAAAAGATGAGAGGTAAAAAATGGAAATGTTTTTGAAAAAATCAGCTGTTTTGTGTTGCACTTTAATGGCGGCTCCCATGGCTGCTATGGCACAGGAAACAACTTCTGATACTCCGTTGACGGATATGGTCGAAACAATCAGCTTATCTGACGCGACAGCAGCCATTGTTTCCGCTGCCGGTGTCTTGATCGGTTTGTCTGTTGTGGTTTATGGAGCCAGAAAAGTTATTGGTTTCTTTAGCCGATAATTGCAAGAGGGAAAGGGTGCACACTTTCCCTTTGCTTTTTCGAGCCTTTGCGACCTTGGAGCAAAGGCCGGAAAAAGCAAAGGAAACAGTCATGATATCTGTTTGGTGGTACATAATATTTTTCAGTTTTGGCATGGTGTGCGCTTGGGCAGTGGTAAAGGGCTTAGATGCGTAAATGTTTTGTAGCATTTTTGATTTTAGCATTATTGACCGCCGGAACAGTCCAAGCGGCGTCTTATTCTTCTTCGGCAGTTAAAACGCTAGTATCAAGGACATTGACGAAAGTCTGTTCCGCGTCGAATGACAACCGCTGCCTGCGTCTGGTGTCCGGCGCTTCTGATGTACTGGATAAAACATTAACGGCGGCTTCTTTTTTCGGTAAAACAAACTGGCTGACTTTAATTTTGTCTATGTTGCTGCCGGTCGTAGGCGACTATGCTTTTGAATTAGGTAAAAAAATCCGTGTCAGTTTGACAAAATCAAATGATGAAGTTGTTGTCACTCAAGTTGAAAAAGCAGGCGAAGCCGAAGATATTCCCGTTGCGGCAGTTCCGGGGATCAGCGCGACGCCCGGATTTATAAATTCTGGTATTGCCCAGAATTTTGTTAATGGTGTAGACGATACTACTTTCAGCAATACCGGAAATTATTTATATCATGATCCGCAATCAACGACATTAACGACGTATGGCGGTTTTACTGCCTTAGAAGGTCAATATGACCCGCAAGGCAGCTGGTTTGTTTCTACATTTAAAGACGCGCAAAAATTTAAATTATTGCATTGGTCTACAGATTATTTAAGGGTTTACACTTTATCTGATGATCGTACTTTTACTTCTGTTCTTGTTTATCCGAATTACTGGTATTTTACAAATGATGATATTATTCCTTACTATGGACGACAAACGACAAGTTCACCGTATAAGGTTCGTTTTTCCGGTTATATGTCGCCGATTATTTGGGTAAAGGACAATGTTAGAACATCTGCTTATTTATTAATCGGTTATTCCGGTTATCCGCAGACAGTTTGCGGTGAAGGGCAATATTATAATTATTCTTCATCAGAATGCCGGGCTTTGCCAGATGTTGTATCAGATTATGAACAATCGTCAGACGCGAACGCATCAGTTCGTGAAGAACAGGGCAAAACGGTTGTCACAAATCCGAATATTCCTTTTGACGAATGGTTGGACACGTTGACGGAAGCGGAAAAGCAACAGTTGACGTCAACAAATTTATTATCTGATTTTGTGGATCAACTTTGGAAGGATACGGCGTCGCAGCCGGATTATACGGGCGAACCGTACGTTCAGGGGAAGATTACGCCGGATTTAATTGAACAGGTTTCCCCTGCTCCGCCGATGATCGGAGATATGCTGGAACCGATTAACGACACTGTTACACCCGGCAGCGGCGTCCGGCCCGGGACGACCTTAACACCGGACACCGGAACCGGCAGCCTGACCGATCCGTCAACCGGAACGGATACCGGCAGCGAACCGATTGGCGGCATTATCAGCCCGACAGTTCCGGGAACCGGGATCGGGACGGTCGGAGATCAAAACATCAATATTGACGTTAATTTGGATTTAGGCGATTATCCGGCCGTCAATCAGCCGGCGCTGGAAGAACCGCCGACAGCGGCAAATATTCTTGATCCGATCTTTAACTTGTTCCCCTCTTTGCAAAATTACCAAGTGCCGGAACATACATCAGAATGTCCCCGTCCATCATTTGAAGCTTTTGGCGAGACTTACGAAGTGTCAGCGCATTGTGATTTAATGGAGGATCAGCGCGAAACAATCGGCGTGATTATGCTGTTGCTTTGGTCAATTTGTGCTTTGTCCATAGTTTTGAAAGCGTGAGGTAAAAATGTACGGAATTGTTGTAGCGGCTATTAATTCGGCCTTAGGTTTCATATTTAAAACAGCAATCGTTAAATTTGTTCTGTTTTTCGGCCTGTATATGGTGACTTATTCATTTATAGCGTATTTATCTGACAAGCTTCCGTCTGTTACAGGATTAGACAGTCTGTTTAATCAAATACCCGCCGGCATGTGGTATTTTCTGGATATTTTTAAATTTTCGACAGGCTTTAATCTGTGCATATCCGCTTTTGTACTGCGTTTTATGATCCGTCGCATACCGGTGATCGGGTAGGACAGTATGTCGATAACGTCTTATACCGGGAAACCCGGGGCTGGTAAATCTTACGAAGTTGTAAAGAACGTTATTCTTCCGGCGATTGCGGAAGGTCGGCGGATCGTTACGAACATCGACGGCATAGACCAGCAGAAAGTCCTTAAATATGTCGAAGACCATCTAGGCCCGTGTACCGGTGAAATCGTTGTATGCAAAGAATCAGATATAACGTCGGATTGTTTTTATCCGGCCTCTCAAGAAGACAGCTTTTCCTTTGTCCGTCCGGGCGATTTGGTTATTATTGACGAAGCGCAGAATTTTTACCGCACCGGCCAGAAGTTGTCGGATTATGAATGTAAATTTTTTCGCGAACACAGACATTTTTGCGATGCGGAAGGACGCGGCTGCGATATAGTTTTAATCTCTCAGCGTTTTGTTGATATTCAGCCTTTCGTGCGCGGTGTTGTTGAACTTTGCTTTGTCATGCGCCAATTAAAAGTTTTTAGCCTGCCTAATTATTATACGGTGACTGTTTACGAGGGCGATTTAAGACATAAAATATCTGGTCCGACGACGCATAAATATCAAAAAGAAATTTTTGAATTGTATAAATCATTTGCCGTTACAGGGGGCATGCAGGCCAGAGTTGATAAACGGCAAAGCCTTTTTGGTTTTCGTTTTTTCTGCATGCTGACGTTATTACTTTTCTTTCTTTTTGGCAGTTTTAAGGTTCTTTTTTCAATATTTTCACCGGAACGTTATCAAAAGCCGGATAAACGTGCCGACATAACGTCTTTAAACTCATCTTCCGCTATAACGCCGGCAGTTTCTTCCTCACTTCCGCGCAGCGTTCCTGTTCGCCCGGCAGGCGTTAATTATTCCAAGAGGTGGCGTATACTGGGAACGCTGGGCGTCGGTACGTCAAGACATATCGTTATCGGCGATAAAGACGGCATGCTTCGTTTTGAACACCCGCAAAATTTTAAAGGAAACGGTTCGACGATGAGCGGAAAAATCGACGGCGAAACGGTTACAAAATTTACTGGCGAATTTGAAAAGAAAGAAGACCAAAAAGGCGGGCTGAACTTATGAAACGCATCATATTTTTAATAGCCGGCATTGTTTTACTGACTTCTCCGGCACAGACGAACAGCCCGCGCGTCAATATTGATCTGGGGAATATGACGATAGCGCAGCTGCTCAAAGTCGTATATGACGACACATTGGGCAACGATTATGTTTTGGAACCGGAAGTTTTGTCAGACCAGCGTTGGATCAGCGTCCGTGTGTTTGATTTCAGGCGAAAGGAAAATCTGCTGACTTTATTAAACAGTCTGGGATATCGGTTGGAAACGCGCGGCGGAGTGGATTATATCAGCTCGGTTAAGAAAACGGACGATTTTGACTTTTATGTATACCGGCCGAAATATAAAACAGTAACGGATTTAAAAACGGCTTTGTCCGGATTGCTTTCCGGAACGTTCAGCGGCGATAACAACCGGCTGGTTTTTAAAGGCTCCGGCGTTGAAATCGCAAAATTAAAAAAGCTGTTGGGGCAATTTGACAAACGTCAGCGGGAAATCGTTATCCGGGGCAAGATATACGAAGTAACGACAAAGAAAACAGACGCAAGCAGCCTGTCGATTATCGCCGATATATTCAAAAACGCCGGTCTTGCCCTCAGCAACGGGGCGAAGCTGGTCAATTATCTGTCATTTACGGACAAGCACGTCAACGCTTACTGGTCGGCGTTATCCGGTGACGACCGTTTTAAACTGATATCCGAACCCAGCCTGCGCGTCCGGTCAAATACGACGGCTGTTCTGACCGTCGGCAACGACGTTCCGACGCTTGGCAGCATTACGTATCAGGACGGCCAGCCGGTTCAAAGCGTAACCTATCGGTCGAGCGGTATAATCTTTGAGATTACGCCGGAAATACTGGATAACGTGATTAACCTGTCAGTCCGTCATGAAATGAGCAACTTCAGCGACACGACCAGCGGCGTAAACAACAGTCCCACGCTTGTCAAGCGCGAGATCAGAACGAATATCACGGCGAACAATGCCGAATTGATCGTTTTGGGCGGCTTGGTTGAAAACAAAGACACGAAATCCGCCGCCGGTTTGTCTTTCCTGCCCGGTTGGCTGGGCGCAAAATCCGACAGTAAAGACAAAACCGAAATCATTCTTTCCCTGCACGTCGAAATTTTACCGGAGAATTGATTTTTACTAGAAATTGAGTCATTCTAACCCCTTAAACGTGAAAGGGTTTGAAATGGCTACGCCTTTAACTGATGCGCTTATGAATGTTTTTGGGCAAGTTTTGCCCCCTCTTTTTCTTCTTTTCGTGTTTGCCGCTGTCGTTAAAATCATACTTTTAAAACTTGAAAAGAAATTTTCTTTACCGCGTAGAAAAAAAGAAAATAAAGTCATTCCTCTTTATTCTTCTTTTTCCGGCACGTCCGCCGTTTCTTCTCCTTCTTCTTTCTCTTCTTTTCCGGGAGAATACGTCTTTGAGCGCCGATCCGTAATGACCAAAACGGAAAAAGACTTTTTCCTTATTCTTTTAAAATCTGTTCCCGAACTTTATATTTTTCCGCAAGTCTCCTTTCTTGCTCTTTTGGATCCCATTGATAAACCTTCTCTTGGAAAAATCCAAAGCAAACGCGTTGATTTTGTCGTTTACGACATAAAAACAGACGCATACTGCGTTATTGAACTTGACGACCGGTCCCATAACAACAAACAAAGCAAAGACCTTGAGCGTGACTTATTCTTTGATTCCGCTTCAATCCGTTCTTTACGCTATAAAACAAATAACAAACCTTCCCCGGAAGCCCTCCGGGAAGATATCCTGAACGCTCTTTCCTGATTATTTAATTGCAAAACACAGGAAAATATGACAATATAATCATTGTCTAATCACTATTAAAAAAAGCCCCTGAGATGAGTTCCAGTCATCAAAGGGGCTTTAGTTTGCCTAGCTCAGTTTTTTAATGAAACAGAGCCAGAAGATAATCGCCAACAGTAAAACCGTCAGCATTCTTTGTCTATTCACTATCTTTTACCTCCACTCTAGAGTTAAAAATAATGCCGGGGCAAAGAACCCGTTCGGGCGCTCTGTCCCGACCAACGCAACGTTTTCTTTCTCATAAACCAAAGGGCACTCAAAAGGAAAAGCGCAGCGTTGCCTTTTGAGAACTAGCCCTTCGGCGATGAGAAAAAGCGTTTTGTCACAGGTTAAAAAAGAGGAGGGGTATCCCCCGTTTTGCAGGGAGCTTGCGACCGAAAATCGGGGAAACCTCTTTTTTAAGCGGAGCGGTACCTTGACAAAACAAGATAAGCCCTTGGGGG
>JAJXEL010000118.1 GCA_021639925.1 Alphaproteobacteria bacterium
CAGCCCGCCCGGCCGCCATTTGCGCGGCCGTCCGCCCGCCGTAAACCGGCGCGAAAGGATCCGCCCCGCGCTTTAACAGCAGTTTCGCAATATCGTCATACCCTCTTAAAACCGCATCGGCCAAAGCTTCATCAAGCGTTTTTGCTCCGGCGGACAGCAAAAAACGCACATTGTCCGCGCGTCCGTGCGCCGCCGCGCCGATCAGCGCCGCATTTAAATCCCCGCCGCAATGGCGGCATAAATACCGTACCGTCCGAACAGAAGCGAACGATGACGCCGACACGACCGCCCAATCATCGCGCGCGCCAGCCCGTACCAGGCATTTAACCAAAGGCAAAAGCCCCAGTTCCGCGGCGTTGCGCAAAGCCCCTTTTAAATCTTCAACGGAATTATCATGCTTCAGCGCCCTTTTCAACGCCGGCAGATCGTTATTTTTCACCGCTTCAAAAATCAGGCTCATTCTTTTTTCCTTAAAGCAATTCAATAAAAAAATATTGACTTAAAGTTAACATTAAGATTTAGACTCCAAGAATCGTAACGTCAACACATAAAAAGGGGAACGTTTAATGGACAGACGTGAATTTTTAAAAACCAACGCAACCATCGCCGCCGCAGCCGTTATCGGGACATTGCCTTCTTTTCCGGCCGCCGCGCAGGAACATAACGTAACGACGCGCGGCCACAATCAAAAACAGGTTTCCCTGCTGGGGTTCGGGTGTATGCGCCTGCCGATGAAAAACGGCGAAGTCGACATGGAATTAACGCAGGAACTGTTTGATTATGCCGTCCGGCACGGCGTTAATTATTTTGACACGGCCTGGCCTTATCTGGGCGGAAAATCCGAAACGGCGACCGGGGCTTTATTAAAAAAGTATCCGCGCGAAAGTTTTTATCTGGCAGACAAATGCCCGACCTGGCTGATCGAATCCCCTGACGACGTTGATCGTATCTTTGACGAACAGCTGAAAAAATGCCAGGTGGATTACTTCGATTATTATCTTGTCCATTCTTTGGACGAAGCGCGTTACGCCAACGCTCTTAAACACGATGTTTACGGCAGGCTGGCAAAGAAAAAAGAAGAAGGAAAAATCAAAAACCTGGGGTTTTCTTTTCATGACACGCCGGACGTTTTGGAAAAAATCCTGAATAATCACAAATGGGATTTCGTCCAGCTGCAAATCAATTATGTCGACTGGACACTGCAAAACGCCAAACGTCAATATGAATTGGCCGTACAACACAATCTGCCCGTTATCGTCATGGAACCGCTGCGCGGCGGCAATCTGGCCATATTGAACGAAAACGCCGTAAAAGTATTAAAAACGGCGGATCCCGACGTTTCCGCCGCATCATGGGGATTGCGCTACGTCGCTTCGCTGCCCAACGTTTTAACGGTTTTAAGCGGTATGAATGTCATGGATCATTTAAAAGACAATATTTCTGCTTTGACGGATTTTCGTCCTTTGACGGACAAAGAACGCGAAACGCTGGAACGCGCCCGCCAGATTTACATGTCCGCCGGGGCTATTCCCTGTACGGGCTGCGATTACTGCAAAGACTGTCCGATGGGAATTCCCATTTCGGCAATGTTCGCAGCGTACAACACTTATAAAACAACGGACAAGGACAGAAGGAACCTTGTTTTCGCACGTAATTACAAACTGGCGGCGCCGGCCGGAAACACGCCGGACAAATGTATTGAATGCGGCCTGTGCGAACAACATTGCCCGCAGCATCTGCCCATTCGCGAAAAATTAAAAGAAATCGCGGCGTTATACAAAGAAACTTCACAGGGTTAGACAATGAAAAAGAAAAAAATTCCTTTGCTTTACCCGCTGCGCCTGACGGCGGCCGGCGTCGTGTTCGCGGCCGTCTGTCTGACGTTCGCCGGATTTCAGGAATTTGCCCCGTCGGTTAAAATCCAGCTGTTGGCCGCCTGGGACAGAAACGCTTTTACCGTCGCCGGGCTGATTTTGCTTTTAACGGTTTTATTCGGCCGGTTTTATTGTTCCGTTATTTGTCCTTTCGGTATTTTGCAGGACATAATCGCCTTTTTGGCGCGGCGGAAATCAAAACCGGACGCTAACCGGGCAAAACTGCGCTATGCCATCGCGGGGTTCGTTCTGGCGGCGGCAGGCGCGGGCAGCATTGCCGCGGCCGCCTGGCTTGATCCGTATTCTAATTTCGGGCGAATCGCCGCCTTTTTGTAAAACCCGCGTTACAGCGCCGGCGGAATAATCTTTGCCCTGATTATATTTCTGGCTGTCTGGAAAAAACGCGTTTTCTGCACTTCCGTCTGTCCCGTCGGCACAATCTTGGGCGTGTGCGCAAAAATCAGCCCGTTTAAAATGCGTTTGTCCGACAAATGCGTCAAATGCGGCAAATGCGTTTCCGTCTGCCCGTCCGGCTGTATTTCTCCGGAACAAAAGGCTTTGGATAACGAACGCTGCGTCAGGTGTTTAAAATGTACGGCCGTCTGCCCGGTCAAAGCCGTCGGTTTTAAAAAACGGGAAGCCGCCGCGGCAAAAACGGACATGTCCCGCCGCGGTTTTTTAACGGGAACGTTTACCACGGCGGCGGCTGTCGGCGCAGGCGTCGTTTTTGCCGGGCACATCAACGCGCGGGCCGGACAATCCGACGCGCAAAGGCCGATTTGCCCGCCCGGCGCGGCGACTCCGGAAGAATTTGCGGCGAAATGCACAAACTGCCAGCTGTGCGTTTCAGCCTGCAAAGGAAAAGTCCTGCGCCCGAAATCCCAAAATTATGAAACGGTTCATTTGGAATACGGCGACAATTACTGTTTATACGAATGCAACGCCTGTTCCAATGTCTGCCCGACAGGGGCGATTTTACCGCTTTCTTTGCCAGAAAAACAAAGGCGCAGAATTGCCATGGCTCAATTTTTCCGGGACAAATGCGTCGGGTGCGGATTATGCGCCGGCAAATGCCCGCAGGGGGCCGTTGAAATCAAACAAATCGACGGTAAACGCAAAGCCGTTTTATCCGCGCAATACTGCATCGGCTGCGGAGCGTGCGTTGCGGCCTGTCCTCTGCCGCAAAAAGCAGTCCGCGTCGTGCCCGTCGTTATTCAAAGCACCGCATCAAAAACCAGAACAGGAGAATAAAACATGCATATGGCAGACGCTTTGGTTTCCCCCGCCGTCGGCGGCGTTATGACAGTTGTTTCCGCCGGGATTTTAGGTTATTCCTTATACCGCATACGCCGCGAAAATGACAGCCGGACAGCCGCTCTGGCCGGCGTTTTGGGGGCGTTTGTATTCGCAGCCCAGATGATTAATTTTACCATTCCCGCGACGGGATCCAGCGGCCATTTGGGCGGCGCGCTGCTTTTAACCGTTTTACTCAAACCGTTTCGCGCCTTTACGGTTATGGCGGCAATCCTGCTGCTTCAGGCGCTTTTATTTGCCGACGGCGGGCTTTTGGCATACGGCTGCAACGTTTTTAATATGGCTTTTTTCGCCTGTTTTATCGCATACCCGTTGATTTTCAAGCCCTTAACGGCCAAAGGATTTAATAAAAAAAGACTGATGGCCGCCAGTATTTTATCTGCCCTGGCCGGCGTCGAGCTGGGCGCTTTAAGCGTTGTCGCGGAAACGTTCTGTTCCGGCGTAACGCAGTTACCTTTGGGCGTTTTCGCAGCCTTGATGCTGCCGATTCATCTGGCGATCGGGTTGGTTGAAGGAGCAGCGAGCGGATTAATTCTGGCCTTTTTATATCAATACCGTCCCGAATTGTTTGAAGAAAACAAACAAAGCGCCGAACCAAAGGCCTGTTTCGGGCTGGGACTGGCAGCGTTAATAACCGGCGGCGCATTGTCTTTAACGGCTTCCGAACTGCCCGACGGATTGGAATGGAGTATTTTAAAAACGGCCGGAGAAACTTTTGAACTGCCGGCCTCTCTTCAAGCCGTTTTCGCAGATTACAGCATCGCGGACAGTACGGCTCTGGCAGGCATTGCCGGCGTCGTCATTACGGCAGCCGTCATATTCGCCCTGATTAAGATAACCGGCAAAAGAAAGGCGCAGTCGGCTTGATTTCACCTTTTTCCAAACTGGTTTTCACAGTGTCATACCTGATCAGCGTCGCCGGGCTGCCGCCGGACGCGCTGTCTGCCGTCTGTGTTTTTGCTTTTTTCCCCATGGTGGCTTTGATTAAAGTCAGAATCCCCGCGCGTCTGTGCGTTCCGGTCATTACGCCTGTTTTCTGTCTGGCGGCGGGAAATCTGTTCTTTGCGCCGCCGGTTTTCGCGGCGGTCCTGTTGCTGAAAGCCGCCGCCTGCTGTCTGGCCGCCCTGATTTTTGCGTCCACAACCCGCATAGAAAACGTTCTGGCTGTCTTAAATACTTTGAAATGCCCGCGTTTTTTCATATTTCAGCTGTTTTTCATCTGCCGGTATCTGGACCTGATTTCATACGAAGCCATTAATCTGAAACGGGCTTTTCAACTGCGGGCGCGGCGCAATATCCCTAAAATCGGGGAATGGAAATATCTGGCGGGAAATTTATTGCTGCGCTGTCTGGACCGCGCGGACAGAATACATCAGGCAATGAGCTGCCGGAATTTTAATATTCGGACGGCGCCGTTTCCTTCGGCCCGCATTTGTTTTAAAGATATTGTTTTTTCCTTGTGCGCCGTTTTCTTCTGCCTGAGCCTCAGAAAGGGGTTGTTATGATTACGCTGCAGGGAATCTGCCTGACTTACCCGACAGGCCGCAAAGCCCTGTCTGACGTTACTCTGACGCTGCGGCCGGGTGCGAAAACCGCTTTGCTGGGGGCAAACGGGGCGGGCAAATCGACTCTGCTGGCCGTCCTGGCCGGATTGATCCGCCCCGACAGCGGCAATATCAGCGGATTAACCGGCCGGACAGGTTTTGTTTTCCAAAATCCGGACGATCAGCTGTTTATGCCGACAGTCGCCGACGACATTCGTTTCGGTCTGATTAATGCCGGTTTAAACGAACCGGAAATCGAATCAGAGACAGCAGCCGTTTTAAAACAATTCCGTATTTCCCATTTAAAAGACGTCCCCTGCCGCGAACTGTCCGGCGGAGAAAAAAAGCGCGCCGTTTTAGCCGGCATTTTGGCTTTAAAGCCGGACATTTTATTATTAGACGAACCGACCGGCCAGCTGGACCCCCGCGGAAAACGCGAATTTGCCGAGATTTTAAATTCGCTGCCGCAGACTTGTATCGTTGCGACGCACGATTTGATTTTGGCGCGAAAAATCTGCCGCGACGCCGTTGTTTTAGACCGCGGCGCCGTCGCTGCTGCAGGTTCTGCCGACGCCATCATAAATAATGATGACCTGTTACTGCGCTGCGGATTGAAATAACAAGAAAAACTTCTTTTGTTTTATCAACGTATTTATGGCGGGAAACGTCCTATTTTCGTTGACAAAGATAACAAAACATGGCAAGATTTCTTAAGGAAAAGAAGTCTTTTAAAGGTGGATAGAAATGTCATCTGCAAAGGTCACATCAGGTGCGCCAGTAGGGCACACGACCTCGGTGGTAAAACTGAACGGCGTTCGCGCAGCTTCGCCGGCGTCGGTAAGCGCTTCTATTTCCGCAATCAACGACTCGACAAACATCGGTTCCGCGACAGAACAGTATTTACCCGGCGGAGAAGATGCGCCTGTATTCGTTCCCGAACAGGAATCGCAGGAGGTTGCCGTTTCTGTTCCCTTTTCGGCTTTAAACAGCGAAACGTCCGCAGAAATCCAGCTGCAATTTCAGGAAAAGGATCTTCCTTTTATTTCCGTTCAGGAATTTGAAAGGCGCGTTGAAACATACGAACGCACAATTGAAAATTCCGATGATCCTTTAAAAAAGAAAACGCAGGGATTCGGATAAACGGAGGGAATCGGAATGATGATCACGCATACAGCTTTGTCGGGAATACAGTCGGCCCAAGTCCGTTTTGAAAGAAGCGCGGAAAAAGTTGTCAATGCGTTCAGCGTTCCCGAACAACAGGAACAATCCGGCGTCGCGCCGGTTGCCGGTGTTCAGGCTGTCGGCGTTCAGTCAACCGCTTTTTCGGCCAGCGAAGATGTTTTTACGCAGGAAACCGTCAATATGATGACGGCATCTTTTGCGTACAAAGCGAATATAAACGTTTTCAAAACATGGAATGAAACGACGGAAAACGTTATTGCCGAGCTGACGGCGTAATTTTTTTTCAAAAAAAGAAAAAAAACTATTGACCTCAGACCGATAGGTCTATATG
>JAJXEL010000119.1 GCA_021639925.1 Alphaproteobacteria bacterium
CGTTCGGTAGAAGCTTCGGCTTCCAGAACAACCGCCAGCTGGCGGGATTTTTCACGAATGGAAATTTCGTCGCCTTCCTTGACCTGATAGGAAGGAATGTTGACCCGTTTGCCGTTGACCAGAATATGGCCGTGGTTGACAAACTGGCGGGCGGCAAAAACGCTGGGAACAAACTTCATACGATAAACGATCGCGTCCAAACGGCTTTCCAGCAGGCCGATCAGATGTTCAGACGTATCGCCCGTACGACGGATCGCTTCGGCATAGTATTTACGCAGCTGTTTTTCGGAAACGTTGCCGTAATATCCCTTTAATTTCTGTTTTGCCAGCAGCTGTGTGCCGTAATCGGTCGGCTTGCCTTTGTGCTGGCCGTGCTGGCCCGGGCCGTATTCGCGGCGGTTGACGGGGCTTTTGGCTCTGCCCCACAAATTAACGCCCAAACGGCGGTTAATTTTAAATTTTGCAGCTAAACGCTTTGACATAGATTTAATGTACTCCACATAATTTATTGTTGTTGTCCCGATAGTCTGCGCCCGGTATTTCAGGGGCAGCGGGGCGGCGAACCGTCCACATTCTCGGAAATAGGGTTCGAAGTCTGGCAAAAAAACAAGAGCTTGTCAATCCCTTATCGTTTTTCCGGCGGTTATTTTCCGGCCGGTTTTTTCAACGTTTCGTTTTTCGCCGCCAGTTGTTTGACCAAAGCCCCGACGTCGCCGCCGTTTTGCTGTAAAACGGAAGTGTATTCGTTGCGGTAGCTCATCAGCATGCTGACGCCTTCGACAACCAGGTCGGCCAGTTTCAGCTCGTCTTTTTTATCAACGATGCGCCAAATGATTTCCACGTCGTTTTCCGTGTTGGGAATGTCGATTTTGGAAGTCACATAAAAGTCGCCGCTGTCGCTTTTCCGGCTGCCGCTGAAAGCGATCGTTTCGCCGGCATAGTTGTTGAAACGTTCCGTCCAGGTGTAAATAATGTTGTTTGTCAGCGCGTCCGTGTATGCCTGCAGCTGTTCCGGATCCGTGGTCCTGGCGTACCGTCCCAGCGTAAAGCGCGCCGTGGATTTAATATTGACGGCCGACAGGAATATTCTGCGGAAAGCGTTTTGTTTTTGTTCCAAAGACGTTTTGGATTTTACAACGTCGCGCATAATATCGTCCGCCAGTTTTTTGGCGAAAGCTTCCGCGCCGGCGGCGTCTGCGGCCATTGCCGGAGCCGCGGCCATCAAAGCGCAGAAAACCAGAATGATCAGTTTTTTCATGGATTGCCCCTATTCGTCAAATTCGTCTTCCAAAGAAAATTCATAAGCGGCTTTGCCGTCTTCGTTCGTTTTGATTCCTTTGGCATTTTCAATGGTTTTTTTACGGTACTGCTGATACATCGAACGCATATACGCGTAAAAGTCCAAAGAGGATTTGCGTCCTTCGTCCAACAGTTCCAGGCTGTTTTCATAAGCGGCAAGAGCTTCGACAATATCCGCTATGATAAAAGCGCGAGTCACGTCGTCGTTGTCGTTTTGATACGAAATATAAGTAAACGGATCAAACACGACATTCGCGGCAGTTCCCGCAGCGTCACGCACGTTTGACGGCCCCAGGAACGGCAAGACCAGATAAGGTCCCGACGGTATGCCCCAGACGGCCATCGTCGTTCCGAACCCCTGATAATTCGGCGCGATTCCCATTCTGTCCGCGACGTCATATACGCCCAGAAAACCAATGGTCGAGTTGATGACAAAACGCGACAGATCCCGCCCGGCGTTTTTAAAGTTCAGCTGCAACAGATCGTTGACGACCGTCAGCGGCGTTTTCAGGTTGCTCAGGAACGTCCGCGCTTTTAATCTGAAGCCCGGAGTCGTTACTTTCCGGTATCCTTTGACGATCGGGCGCATCGCGTATTTGTCCGCCGCCATGTTAAAGGCAAAAATTTTGCGGTTCATCGGTTCAAGGGGATCGTTTGCCTCCCGGTAAGCGGCCAGAGCCGCCGGATCTTTGGGAACCGCCGCGCACCCCGCGGTCAGCAGGATCAGAAAAGAAATAAAAATCAAACTTGTCTTTTTCATCATAGCCGCAGATTAACGCCGGGAAAAACAACAGACAAGTTTTTTTGACAGCCTATAGTCTTTTTTACTTTTTTTAAAAGGTATTGCTTTAACTTTTAATGAAAGCGAATAAAACGGGGAACGCAATGACCGACAGCGCCGCAAATGAAAAGGATATCTCTGCCGGACGGCTGGTCGATACGCTGTTCGGGGTGGAAGAAGAACCCGGCAGAACGGCGCGTCATCAGGCTTTGGCCGAAGAAGAACTGCCTCATTACTTGTTTGACGGACAGGCGGACGGGCGGCAGGCGGTTTTGCCTTTGATTCATGTGCCACATTACCGTTCAAAAGTAATTTCTCAAAAAAATATCGCGGATTTGATTCCTTATCTGGACGAACTGGCGTTGTTCGAACGCCAATGGGGATTCGTTAAAAAAGGGGGCAGCCGCGAAAATTGGTGTCATTGGGTTGACGGCGAAGCCGTGCCCGTTTTGGAAAAGCTGATCCGTTTGTCCCGCAAACACCAGCTGCTGCAGCCGCGGGCTTTGTACGCGTATTTTTTCTGCGCGGCGGAAAATGAAACGCTGTATCTTTATAAAGATAATCAAAAAGACGTTTTTTTAACGATTGATCCGCCCCGTTTGAAAAACGGCGTCTGCGCGGCCGATAAAATCGCGCGCAGGGATTCGGGCGTTTTTGACACGATTGCGGCCGTCGCCGTCAATATGGGCCGCAACGCTACGGAAATGGCGCGGCGCTGGCTGTCGGCGGGCAAAGAAGTCGATTACCGTTATTTGCACGGTTTCGCATTGGAAATGCTGAACGCCATGACGCAGTATACGGCGGCCGTGATCGCAGGCGAAGAATGTTGCCTGGGGGACGTTTACGGATTGGGATCGGCAAAACAGGGCGCCGCAAAAGTACAGTCCGCCCTGATAAAAATGCTTGACGCTTCCCTGATTGATATCGCGTTCAGCCGCAATTACCTGATGATGCCGGAATACTCTTCGCTGGCTTTGGTTTTCCCGCGCTGAATCAGCCGGCTTTCGACTGTTGTCCGCCGGCGGAAATTTCCGATTCGATCGTTGGCAGAATGTCTTCGATTTTATCAACGTACGTCAGCAGCCGCGCGTGTTCGGGACGGATATAGCCGGCGTCGATTAACGTGTCGATCACGTTTCTTAGCGCTTCCCAGAAACCGTCCGCGTTATACATGATAATCGGTTTATGATGTTCGCCCAGCTGTTTTAGCGTCATGACTTCGAATATTTCGTCCAAAGTACCGATTCCGCCGGGCAAAACACAAAAAGCGTCCGAAGATTCAAGCATGGCGTCTTTACGGATATGCAAAGAAGGCAGAATTTTTAATTCGCTGAGCTCAAAGATCTGTTCTTCCCTGTCCTGCAGCAGGGTATTGATAATGCCGACAACCGTTCCGCCGGCGTCCAAAGCGCCTTTTGCCACGGCGCCCATCATGCCGACGTGGCCCGCGCCGTAAATCAGGCGGATATTATTTTCGGCCAGAATTTTTCCCAGTTTTAAGGCGTCTTTGACATATCTGGGATTTTTACCGTCGGCCGAACCGCAGAAAACGCCCAGAGATTTTATTTTAAACATTTTTGCATTCCCGTTTAAGAAAAAGTAACGATATAACAATATTATAAGGAAAGATTTATTAAACATTTCTTACGGCACAGGCGATGAAGCGTATTTTTGTTTTTATTTTCGGCACGATGATCTTTTTTTGCCCGTTCCGGGCTGCGGCGCAGCTGCTGGACGGTTTGTTCGAAGAAGAGGATTTTAAATCTTCCGAAATTGAAAAAATGCAACAAGAGGAAGCCGAAAGAAAAAAAGAAGAAGCCGAGGCATTAAAAAGCGCTTCCGCGCCGGATAAACCGGTTTCCGCACCGGCCGTTCAGCCCGTTTCCGCCGCCGCTTCTCCGGCTGCTGCGGAAAACCGGCCGGCTCCTGTTCCTGTGGTTACGGCTGCTCCCGTTCCGGCAGCTGCTGAAAATCGGCAGACGTTTGATTTACGTGCCGGGCCGCGGGAAATTCAGACGCCTTCTTTACCGCTGATCGGTTCGGGAAAGGCGCCGGTTCTGCCGGATCTGGGATCAAAAGCCGGCCGCCGGGAAGATGAAAATCTGTCTTTATTTGAAATGCGCGCGAAAAAAACGGGAGCTGCCGATACAAATGTTTTAAAGTTTGACATTGCCGGGATCCGGTTGAAAATGACGCCCGAAGAAGTAATGGAAAGAGCTTTGGGAGCCGGATTTTCGGTAAAATTTCAGGACAGAAAAATTCCCACCCTGAACGAATGGAAATACCGCCGTCTTTGCATGCAGCAAATGTTGTTTAAATATGATACCAGGAAACGCTGCGTTCGGGAAATCGCGCAGTATAACAACAGCGAATATATCAGCCGTCTGGTTTTTGAAAACAAAGACCGCCGCGAAACGCTGACCGTAGAATTCGCCAGCCGTTTCGCCGAAAATCAGGCGTATCGTATCCGCTATGTCAGCAAAGGGGACCATTCTTTGGGCACGACTGACGAAGCGCATTATTTTAAAACCAAACGCCGGCAGGAATTTTTACGGCTGCTGATTACGAAATACGGCGTGCCCGATGACGAACAGGCGCTGTTGTGGGGCGTTTCCGGTGTCGGCGCGACTTTGCAGGCCGAACTGTCCGATTCGTTTTTGGACGCTTCGCTGGTTTTGGAAGACTTGTCGATTGAAAATACGGATTTTGATAATATGTCCGTTCAGGACGCGAAAAATCCTTCGGTCGAAAAGTTTAGTTTTTAATATTTCCCCAGACTGATTCTGCCTGTTCCCAAAATATCGGTTTTCTGTTTGTCAAAAGACCCCGTGCGTTTTACGGCTTTGACCGTCGCTTCATAGCGCTGCTGTTTTTCAAGGCAGGGCGGCATATAGGGATACGGCTTGGCGGCATTGACGCGGCTGGCTTTTTCTTTAAAGGCAAAGCTGGGCAGAGTATAGCTTTCTCCGGGAACCGGCAGCAAAACGGCCGTAGATTCGCCGTTGTGATAAAAGCCGATGGATCCGTTGCCTCCGTTTTGGGCCAAAGCCGGTTCGTCCAGATTGTTAATTTCCAAAATCAGCAGGTTTGTCTGTTCCGGGATATGTGACACATATAAAGCCGGCGTGCTTCCTCCTCCGCCCTGGAACCGGCAGCCCTGATTTGCCGGAAAAATTTTGCCGTTCCAATCTGTCGGTTCCATGAAACTGACGGACAGTTTGGCAACGGGACGGTCGCGCATGCCGCAAACGCAGCCGCCGGATATGATTAGGGAAAGAAAACATAAAAACAGTTTTTTCATCTGGACTTTTCCGTTATTTTAATATCAGAAGATATTACTTTATATCACATTTTTATTTGTTGGACAGATTTTTATGTTTTTGGACGTATTGCTGAACGCTTTTTTCCCGCCGACGTGTCCCGTCTGCGCCAAAAGGATTGAGACACCGGGCGCGTTGTGCGGGGATTGTTTTTCGCGGCTGCAGTTTATTCACGCGCATCAGCCGGGCAAAGCGTCCGCCGTTGTTTATGACGATACAAGCAAACGTCTGATTCTGGCATTGAAGTATGGCGACAAAACGGAACTGGCGCCTTTGCTGGCGCGTATGATGGTTAATGCGGCAGACGAAATTTTGGACGGCGCCGATACGCTGACCTGCGTTCCGCTGCACTGGAAAAGAATGTTGGCCAGAAAATATAATCAAGCGGCCGTTTTGGCCGGCGCCGTTTCAAAAATTTGCGCCGTACCGTCGGATCCGCTTTTGCTTAAAAGGGTTAAATCCACGCCCAAACAGGGGACGCGCAAAGAACGGTTCGAAAATGTCAGGGACGCGTTCGCTTTTAATTCCGGCCGTTCGGTCAAAGGCAAAACCGTCGTTTTAATCGACGACGTCGTTACGACGGGCGCCACTGCCGACGCCTGCGCCCGGCTGTTGTTAAAAAACGGCGCCGCGGAAGTCAGGCTGCTGACGTTTGCCAAAGCCGTCGGAAAAAACTAAACGCGGCCGTAAACGTCTTCGTAACGGATAATGTCTTCTTCGTCCAGCGTGTCGCCGGTTTGTACCTCAATGAAAATAACGTCTTCGGATCCGACG
>JAJXEL010000120.1 GCA_021639925.1 Alphaproteobacteria bacterium
ATGTTGCGCAGTTCCTGCTGCATCGGTTCCAAAAGATATCCTTCTTCGTAAACGGATTTCGTCCCCAGCTGGTCGTACCAGGCCTTAAACGTATCGGTCAACAGATTGTTGCCCATCTGCGCGTCGTTTTTAATTAAAGCGTTAGTAAAGCCTTTGGCGATTTCTGGATAATATTTGTAAAATTCCTTTTTCGGCCCTTCGTCCCCCAGCCGGAACAGCTCTTCGCAGGCCGAAGAAGCATACGCCTGCGCATCGGCTTCCATCGCGCGCATATAAATCAGATTTGTCTTAACGTCCCACTTTTCTTCGCTCAAATCGGAAGCGCGCGAAAACTGTCCCGCATGACGGCATTCATGGCACATTGTGCCGATCAGCTTGTCGTCCGTGAAATTCGGATTCAAAGCAATTCTTTTATTGACGGGATCGGCAAAACCAAACGCCCGGTTTTCGCCGCGGATAAAGTTGAAATGATATCCGTTATCCGCCGCAATCTGCAACGTTTCCAGCCCCAGCTTGCTTTTGGCCAGACGGTTAATCATAGAAATCATACGCGGACGGTCTTTTTTCGGGCAGGTTCTTAAATCAACGTCAACCGCCGGTTTTTCATCGGGATAAACAACGCCGGACGCGGCCGGCTGGTCAAAGAATTCTTTTAAAGACATACACAAATCCCCTCTTGAAGATAAAGTGAGAAAATATTAGAAAAAACGCTGTTTTTTGTCAAATATTTTCTGATGTTTTTGTCTTTTTTCCCTCTCGGATTTTTGCCGTAAAAAACATTCGGGCGGCAATACCTGCCGCCCGGACATTAAAAATCATAAAATCGTTGAAAATCAACGCCCCAGCTTAGCCCGGCGCGCCGCTAAAACGGCATTCCATTTATCAATCGTGCTGCCCATGTCCATCGTCGGTTTTTGATCGCCGCGGGATTGTCCCATTTCGGGCAGTCTGCGGGCAAACGCATCTTTGTGCGTCGGCATGGAATCAACGGAAGTATCCCGTTTGATACCTATCTTTTCCTCACGGATTTTGAAAAAAGCCTGCGCGTCTGACTTTGTCCGTTCGCCAATGCTTAAAAAATGCGGATCGTTCAAAAAATCAGGATCTTCGCCGGCTAAATAATTCCCGTGCTTGGTCCAGCCGATTTTTTCGACAACCTTCGCCGAATCAACATTGTGGTAAAAAGTATACGTATCTTCGTTCGTGCCCTTATTGAACTGTTCAATCGCATCGTGCATCGGTTCAATAATATAGCCTTCTTCATAATTCTGTTTGGTTCCTGTCTGATCATACCAGCCTTTGAACACGCCGGCGATGACCGTATCATTTAATTCGCCCTGTTTGGAAAAAGCCTTTTCATACGCGGCGTAAATCGGCGGATAAAACTTTGCGAAAGTCGCCAAAGGCCCTTTATCCCCCTGCATTTCCAATTCTTTGCAAGCCTTGACGGCATAAGCCTGGGCGTCGGCTTCTTTAGCCCGGGAAGCGCGGATAATCGAAGCGACATTCAGCTGATCGCGGTCAGGGATCCCCTTCATACGAACGCCCTGCCCCGCATGGCGGCATTCATGACATAATGTGCTGACCAGTTTGTCATCGGAAGCCATGGGCCCCAGCCCGATATAATTAAGTCCCCCGAAACAACAGCCGAAACAATTTGTCCCCGCGTCTAAAAAACCGAATTTATAGCCGGCTTTCGCCGCGATTTCCAAAGTTTCACGCCCCGCGTCCGATTTTGCCAGACGATTGACAATGTTCACCATGCGGGGGCGTTCTTCGTCCGTGCACAGCGAAATGTCAACATTGACCGTCAGCGGTTCTTTGGGGTCATAGGTTTGTTTTTGGACAGGCGCTTCAAAGGCCTTGCGCAACAGATTCTTTTTTAACAGTTCCATTTTCTTATCCTTAACTTTAACGCGCGCGCTTCGCCGCCGCTGATTTTAAAACGGCTTGCCGCATTTTTTGTCCGGCCGTCTGATCCGTTCTGGCGGCATAGCGCATTTTCGCAGCCAGAATACGGTTTTTCACTTCAAACATACCGGCCATGGGTTTTTCGCCCATTTTGGGACGGTCCCGTTTCATTGTGTCGGGGCGCACGGGAATCGTATCCAAAGACGGATCCGCAGCCATACCCGTCAATTCCTCGCGCAGTTTAAAGAAATCGCGCATATCCCCCATCGTCTGTTCGGCAACGTCCAAAAACTTGCCGCTTTCCAAACGCTTGGGATCCTTGGTGTAATAATTGCCGTCCTTTGTCCAGCCGGCCATGGCGATCGCTTCCTCGGCCCCCATTTTCTGTTTATTGTAAAACAGTTTTTGTTCTTTTCCCTGCTTCAGATCGTAAATTTCCTTTGTCATCGGTTCGATTTGATAGGCTTCTTCGTAAACCGTTTTCGTCCTCAGCTGATCATACCAGCCTTCAAACGTTTCGGTCATGACGTCATGCGTGATTTTATTGCCGGCCGCCTTATAAGCCGTATCAAACGCTTTTTCAATTTCGGGATAGCGCTGCTTGAAAATATTATAAGGTCCGGTTTCCCCCTGCAGTGCCAATTCTTTGCACGACGTAACGGCATAAGTTTGCGCGTCAGCCTCCATCGCGCGGAAAGAAATCAGTTCGGAACGAACGTCCATAACGCCGAAAGCTTCGTGCGCCCCGCGGACAAACTGCCCCGCGTGGCGGCATTCATGCGCCAAAGTCCCCACCAGTTTGTCGTCCGTTTCATTCGGATTCAGACGCACCCAGTGTCCGGCTTCGTCACAGGCGCCGCAGCAACGCACGCCGGGTTCGAAAAAGCTGAATTTAAAGCCGTTGTCCGCGGCAATCTGTAATGTTTCCAGACCGCTGGGCGACTTTGCCAGACGATTGACCAAAGCAATCATACGAGGCTGTTCTTCTTTTTTACATTCCGTCATATCAATGTCAACGACGGGAACCGCCGACAAATCATAATTATTCCGGGAAACGTTCGAATCAAAAATCTGTTGTAACGACATAGGAAACCTCATCTGAAAAATGATACAGGCATAGTAGAAAAAAATGTAGATTTCGTCAATATTTTTTTTCGGTTTCGCCAAAAGGAAAAATACTTTTAAAAACAAATTTTATCTTTTAAAATTATGTACTTATAAAAAACAAATAAACCGCTTTGTTAAGAAACAAAAAAGACAATTATAGACGGAATGTTCCTTTCTTTCCCGCGACAGGCGGAAAAACGCCTTTCCGGTATGCGGTACGCGGATACAGAAAAGCCCCCGTCGCCGGGGGCCTGTTTTTATCTGGTATGCATCAAGCTTGCTATAACCTGCGGGTTAAGCTTCGGCCCCTTAATCGAAAAAGCCTGAGCGCTCTGCCGGGGTTGTTTGGGCTGCTTATCCAGATCAAAGCGAACCTTCAGCGTTTCCAGCGTCGGATCCGGTTTAACGCCGGTTTTCATTTCGCGAACTTTGAAAAACATTTCCGCCGCATGATATGTCGCAGGATCAATGGACAACTTGTCTTTATCGTTTAAAACATCGGGATTTTCGGCCCAATAGGACTTCCCGGCGGCATTGGAACAAAACAGATTAACAATTTCGGCAGATTCCGCCGTTTTATCATAAGGCGGCATTTCTTCGGCCGAATTACGCATGGCAAACTTCATCGTATCGACGATATAACCGTCTTCATACGCCGTCATCATGGGGATATCGCGATACCAGCCGTTAAAAGCTCCCTGCAACATTTTATCGGTAACAGGCGAATCGGCCGAAGGCGCAGCCCGGACAAAATCAGCGGCAATTTCAACGGAATCTTCCGAAAACTCTTTCCACGGTCCGGCGTTTCCGGAATTAATGCGTATTTCATGGCAGGTCGCGGCGGCAGCCGTTTCGGCGTCGGCTTCCATCGCGCGGGTATACATCAGCTCGCTGCGCAGGTTAAAAACGCCGAAAGCGTCCTCGGCCCCGCGGGCAAACTGCTGTGCATGACGGCTTTCATGCGCCAAAGTCGCCGTCAGCAGCTCATCGGACAATACCGGATTCAAAGCGATAATTTTGCTTTCTTTATCGCAAAAACCGCAGGAATCCCTCTGGTTTTCAAAAATCAGCGTATAGCCGTCTTTGGCAGCGTCTTCCAACACCGCGCGGCCAAAAGGCGAATGGCGGGCAATCGTATTAATAAAGCTGGTCAAACGCTTTTCATCATTAAAACGCTTTTTCCCTCTGCGCCCCTGAATTTGAATATCAACCAGCGGAGCTTCCTCCGGATAATTGACAGAAGTATTTTTCGGGCCGTAAGCTTTCTTTAAAACTGATGACGTGCGTTCCATGATTTGCGTTCCTTGAATATGTGCAATACGGAAACTATAAAAGCTTTTTGACAAAATGTAAACGGTTTTTTCGTCAATTTTATCTGTTTTTTCATTATTCTTCAACACCCTGTTACTCGGGATATTTTTCTGGACATTCGACAAAAAAGAACATAAAATAACGATAAAATAAACAATTTCCAGGTGTTTTCATGACAATTCTTCAAACTGCTCTTGCCTCTTCGAACGAAACGCAGACGATCCGGACGAAATCTGATACTTCTTATCCGTATTTGGTCGGAAACGATTCCAGATTAGAAGAACTGATCGCTGTTTTGCGCACAACAAAATTAGGAAAAGAACTGTTAGACGATGCCGAAAAATACGGTACAAAAATTACGACGGCAGCTTTAAGCAGCGCGCACGGTGCCTATGACGATGAATCAAACGTCGTTATGCTGGGCAGCGGCGGTTCTTTTGACCGTCAGATTACAACTTTGGCGCACGAACTTCGCCATGCCCAGCAATTTAAAAACGGCGTTCAGTTAAACGCTTTGACAGACGTCCCGAAAGATTACCTTCATTCTCAATGGACAATCGAAGCTGACGCCAATGTTGCTTCCTGCTTGGTCGCCTGGGATTTAAAACAACAGGGAAATCCCGGACCGATGCAGGCGTTTGCTCAGGAAAACGGACATATTACAAAGCCTTTCGAAGCCGCCGCCGAAAAAGGCGGAATTGAAAATAATCTGGCGCAAAAAGAAGCTTTCCGCGCCTGGTTTACGGATATGGGGATCAGAGACGCTTATGAAAGCAATTATCTGCGCAACTTCGACCGCCGCAAAAGAAAAGCGTCCCGTGCAGAGCTTGACACGGCTTTACAGCGCAGCGTTCCCGTTACGGAAAACGTCGCGAAAGTCTGCCGGACAAACGGAACGCCGTATCTGACGGAAAAAGAAACCAAAGATTTCTTTGACCGTCCTGAAATGAGCAGCGTCAAACACGAAACATTTTGGGCGATTTACCGTAACTTGCGCGATGTGAAACATTTTGATTTTCTCAGCGACGCCAAAGAAATTATGAAAAAAGAAGGAAATTTTTCGATTCGCGAATCCGCTTATTATGAAATCCGGCGCCCGTCGTTAGAACGGCGCCAGGCGCAGGCGGCAGCCAAAATCGCGGAACACAAGGAAAAACATTCCGTTACGGCGCTGAACGCAATTTTGGCGGCAAAACAAAAAAATATGTCGGGAAAATAGTTGAAAAAAGAGATGTTCCGGGCGTATACTGAAAAAAGTGGTAAATCATTTTTCCGTAAAGGAGGGGATTTTTTCTCTTTTTGCCAGAAGAGAACTTTTTAGTGTTGAGTTTTCGTCTGTTGTCCGGTATCTTGACGCCGAACAGATGATTTTGTGTTTATCGGAGAATATTCTCCCTCTAAAATAAAGGATGTGATTTTTATGGTACAGGTTATTGTACGCGACAACAATGTTGATCAGGCTTTGAAGGCTTTAAAAAAGAAAATGCAGCGCGAAGGCGTTTTTCGTGAAATGAAACTGCGCCGCAATTTCGAAAAACCGTCTGAAAAGAAAGCCCGTGAAAAGGCCGAAGCTGTCCGCCGTGCCCGCAAGCTGGAACGCAAACGTTTGGAACGCGACGGTTTCTAATCAACCGAAAAAAAGGGACCCCCGCTTTGACGCGGGGGTTTCTTTTTGTATCTGACTTTATCCGTACAACCAGGTTTCAAAAGCATTTTCAGAGCGATGTTTTTTCC
>JAJXEL010000121.1:0-5763 GCA_021639925.1 Alphaproteobacteria bacterium
CATTATCTGATAACGGGGCTATTAATTCTGATCCCCGTTTTGACACTGCTGGGCACATTGGGGCGCAGTTTAGACTGGCGTCTGGACTATCTGGGCGAATTTAAAATTCAAGCCGCCTGTTTAAGTTTTGTTTTATTCCTGTGGTGTTTGTTTAAACGGGAATGGATTAAAACGCTGGTCTTTTTTGTCTTGGTAATGCTCAATCTGGCATTGGTGGCTTCTCATTCCTATCTGTTTCAAAAAGAATCCGCCCTGCCTGCGGATTCCTATGTTTTTACGGTGTTATACCAAAACCTGAAAGGGGCGGAAAATAAATCCGACGAAATCCGCGGCGTCATGGAAAACACACAGGCCGATTTTGTTTTATGGACGAATGTGCCCGTGGAAATTTACAGACAGCTGGATAATTTAACCGGGTACTACCAGCTGCAAAACCAGACGCTGGACACGACCGGCAAAATGAAGCTGATTTTCGCCAGGACTCCCAGCGTTGACCGCGGCGAAACGGCCGGAGAAGACGGGTTGTGGGTTTCCCGTGTTATCGGCACGCGCAAACTGACTTTGCTGCTGACCGGCTTTGACGATCCGTGGCAGGAAAAAGCCTACGCCCGGACCAAGCGGAAAATTTTTGAACTGTCCGATTTTGCGCGCGGCCGCGACGAACCGGTTATTTTAATGGGAAATTTCGGCGCGTCGGGGTGGAGCTGGCTGTTAAAAGACCTGGAATCTTACGCCGGTTTAAAACCGCAGGGCAAATTATTGGAATCAGGCACGGACAAACCGCTGTATTCGCGCCGGCCGACAGACCATATTTACACCCACCCGGGCATTGAAGTATCGGATATCCGCGCCGAAAACATGATCGGCACCGGCCATAACGCCATATCGGCGACATTTAAAATCGCCCCGATTCGCAAAGAAATCGAATTTTTCGAATTGCAGCCTATTCTGCCCGAGGAAGAACTTCTTCAGCCCCCGGCATAAGCTTTGCCGCCTGACGTTTAAAATAAGCCGCCGCCGCCGCGTCGCCTTTGCTTTCAAACAGATCGACCATTTTGTTTTTAAAATATTCGGCAGACGCGGTATCGCCGCTGTTTTCGAATAAAACAGCCGCTTTCAGCCAATATTCGGCGGCTTTTTGCAGCTGTCCTTTTTTCTGCGCGATCAACCCCAGATTACTGTAATCCGACGCCTGCCCCAAACTGCGGTGCAGCATTTCTTCGATATGCAGCGAATCTTTGAAAAATCCCTCTGCCTTATCCCATTCGCCGCGGCGCAGGTAAGTCAGCCCCAGCATGGCGGCGGCATTGGCATTTTCGGCCTTTTTGTTTTTTTCCTTAAAAAAAGCCAGAGCCGGAAACAGTAACTTTTCAATTTCCGGGTCACTCGGATTTTCTTCGACTTTCAGCCCCGCATACAGCAGCCTGTTGACGGCCGTTTCGAATCCGTCGCCGGATTTCAGGGCGGCCGCGACGGCTTTTTGGGCTGTGGCCAGAGCTTTTTTTTCGTCCCCCTGCGCCCGGCAGACCAAAGTCATGTCATTTAAGATTCTGCTTTGGAACAACAAATCGTTTTGTTTTTCAAAAGCGGACAAAGCCGTTTCAAATGTATCCCAAGCTTCCTGCAAACGCCCGTTGCGCAGACAGCACAACCCGATTTGGCGCTGCTGGCAGGCGGATTCGAAGCGATATTTTTCATCTTTGCCAAACAATTCCAGCGCTTCGCGGTGATGATCCAAAGCCTGTTCAAACCTGTCTTTGCCCTCATACACCATTCCCAAATTCCCCAGCGTTTCCGCCAGAACAAAAGTCCAGCCGTGCCGTTCGGCCAGCTTTTTGGCCCGGTAATGCGCTTCTTCCGCGCTTTCAAAAGCGCCGGCCAGCCTGTATACCATTCCCAGCCGGTTGGCGGCGCGGGCATATTCATAATCGTTTTTTTCTTTTTCAAAAACGGCCAAAGCCATTGTCAGCAGCCGTTCCGATTCGGCCAGATTCCCCTGGTTCAGGGAAATCATCGCCATATCCGCATAAGCTTTTGCAAAAAACAGGCGGTTTCGCCGCCAATGCAGCAAAGCCGCCGGACGCAGACGGGGCGCGCCGTTTTTAAAAGTAAAAAAACGCCCCTCTTCAAAAATTTTCATCAAAGCCTTTTCGGCTTCTTCATACTGCTGGACGTCAACCAGACACCGCCCCAAAACCAGCCAGTTTTCAATATCCCGGGGTTCCCGCCGGCAGATCAGGCGGTAATTTTCAATAATTTCCCGAGTTAATATATACGATTGATTCATATTCTGCCCCGTATAATGGTACGCTTTGCTTTTAAGGTAACAAATCAGATGCCGAAATGCTTTCAAAAAATTAATTTTCCACGGCTTCACCCGAATATTGCCGGCGCTTTGTGGCTGTTTGCTTCCGTTATTTTATTCCAAATTTCCTACAGTACGGTTAAATTTACCGGCGAAAAACTGGGATCCGTCCAGATTGTTTTCCTGCGCAGCCTGTTTCAGTCGTTATTTGTCCTGCCGTTTATTGCCAAAGCCGGCTTCGGCGTTATGAAAACAACGCAGTATAAAAATTACGCCTGCCGCTTGTTGTTCGGCGCGGCGAATATCCTTTTGACGTTTTACAGCTATACGCACATGCACCTGGCCACCGCGACGTCAATCGTTTTTACGCGCCCGCTGTTTACCATTCCTCTGGCGGCCGTCATGCTCAAAGAAAAAGTCGGCTGGAAAAGAGGAACGGCCACGCTGATCGGTTTCGCCGGCATTATTATCGTCCTGAATCCCGGCCCGATGGGGCTCAGCCTGCCGGAAATCGCAGCTTTAAGCGCTTCGTTTTTACTGGCGCTGACATACATTTACATTCAAAAATTGTCGCGTACGGAAAATCATCTGGCCATGCTGATGTACTTCGGCCTGGCCTGCTGCGCCGTAACGGCTTATCCGGCTTATTGCCAATGGGTTTCGTTCGGATTAAAAACCATGGCCTGCATTTTAATTATCGCCGCAACCGCCACAGCCGCGCAATACTGCGTTATCCGCGGGTACCAAATTGGCAAAGCAACGGTGATTTCCCCCGTCGATTATCTGCAGATTCCCGTATCGGCTTTTATCGGCTGGTGTTTTTTTCATGAAACGCTTTCTTTGCATTTTACCGCGGGTGTGATTATCATCATAGCAACAAGTATTTATATCTTGAAACGCCACGCCGGGGATTAACGGTTCCGGCCCGCATACGAAAAGAGGTTCCAAATGACCGTATCAGCTCTTTCTTACCAACAGTTATACAGCGCCTGCGATTTAGATTTTCTGTCTTTTGACACAACGCGGGATCTGGAGGATTTAAACCAGCCTTTGGGTCAGGAACAGGCCATTAACGCCATCAATTTCGGCATCAGCGTCGATTCTTACGGCTATAACCTGTTCTGCATCGGTCCCGAAGGCACGGGAAAAGCGTCGTTGGTGCGCCAAATTCTGGGCAAAGCGGCCAAAAAATGCAAAACGCCGAACGACTGGTGTTACGTTTATAACTTTAAAACGCCGTATAAACCTTCGGCGATTCGCATGCCGGCCGGCAAAGCCAAAATCTTTGCCAAAGCGGTGGACAAACTGATCGGCGAAATCAGAGTCGCTCTGCCCGCCGTATTTGACGGCGACGAATACAAAACGCAGCTGAAAGCGATTGAAGACGCTTTCCGCGATCAGAAAACAAAATACTTTGACGACATTCAAAAACACACGACGGGCAAAAACGTTTCCGTCCTGCGTATGCCCGTCGGCCTGGTCGTCGCGCCGACCAAAGACGGCGACGTTTTAAGCCCCGAAGCTTTTGAAAAACTGTCCGAAGAAGAACAGCAGGAAGTCCTGGCCGAATTAAACGCCGCGCAGGAAGAACTGGAAAACGCCGTGCATGACATTCCCAAATGGGAAAAAGAACAGCGCGAACAAATCGAACAGTTAAATGAAAAATTCGCTTCGCTGGCGATCAAACATTTAATTGACGATCTGAAAAGAAAATACCGGCGCAACAAAAGCGTCACGGCGTTTTTGCGCAACATGTACGACGACATCATCGAAAACGTCGATCTGTTTTTGGAAGACGAAGAAGACCAGCCTCAGCCGCCGCAGACAGACGAAGACCAGCCTCTGCCCGTTTTGCCCAAGCAAAAAACGGACGGAGCCCTGCGCCGTTACAAAGTCAACGTTTTAATCGACCATACCGACAGAACCGGCGCGCCGCTGATTTTCTTGGATCACCCGATTTTAACCAATCTGATCGGCCGCATCGACCGCCAGCAGCAGTACGGCGCTCTGATTACCGACTTTAACATGATCAAAGCCGGCGCTTTGCACGAAGCCAACGGCGGTTTTTTAGTCATTGAAGCCAAAGACCTGCTTAACCAGACGTCGTCCTGGGAAGCGTTAAAACGCGCTTTGCGGTCAAAAAAAATCACGATGGACCCGCCGTCGTCCGACGGAATGATGACGACCATTCTGGAACCCGAAGCGATTCCTTTAAACGTCAAAGTCGTCCTGCTGGGCGAACCGGAGCTGTATTATATGCTGGCGGAAAACGATCCCGACTTTATGGAATTGTTCAAGGTGGAAGCGAACTTCTTTCCTTATATGGAAAAAACGCAGGAAAACATATCGAAATACGCCCGCCTGATCGCGACGCAGGCACGGCGCAATAAACTGCGCCCGCTGCAAAAAGACGCCGTCGCCCGTTTGATCGAACACGCTTCCCGTCTGGCGGAAGACAGTCAAAAACTGACCGCCCATATCGCTTCGATCAGCGACTTAATCCGCGAAGCCAATTACTGCGCCCTGACGGACGGCAAATCTCCGGTCATTACGCGCAGCCATGTCGATCAGGCGATTATATCGAAAATCAAACGTTCCGACCGTATTCAGGAAAGAATGACCGAACAAATCAAACGCGGTTCCGTTTTGATTGATACGGACGGCGCCGTCGTCGGGCAGATTAACGGACTGGCCGTTTTTGAATTCGGACAGCTGTCGTTCGGCAAACCCAGCCGGATCACCTGTCTGGCGCGTATGGGATCGGGCGAAATCATTGACATCGAACGCGAAGTCGATTTGGGCGGTCCTTTGCATACCAAAGGCGTTTTAATCTTGTCCAGTTTTCTGGCGTCGCGTTTTTCCCAAAACGCTCCGCTGTCTATGGAAGCCACGCTTGTGTTTGAACAGTCTTACGGTGAAATTGACGGGGATTCGGCGTCTTCGACGGAATTATACGCCTTGTTGTCCGCCCTGTCCGGCGTTCCGATCAAACAAAGCCTGGCCGTAACGGGATCGGTCAACCAATTCGGCCAGATTCAGGCGATCGGCGGCGTTAACGAAAAGATCGAAGGTTTCTTTGACATTTGCCGCATGCGGGGACTGACGGGAACACAGGGAGTATTGATTCCCAAAACAAACGTCGTCAACCTGATGTTGCGCCAGGACATTGTCGAAGCCTGTAAATCCGGTATGTTCCACATTTACCCGGTATCCGCGATTGACGAAGGCATTGAAATTCTAACCGGGCTGCCGGCAGGCGAACGCGACGCCGACGGAAATTATCCGGAAAACAGCATTAACGGCAAAGTGCAGAAACAGTTAAACCAGTTTTTGGCGCAAAATCTGGAATACCGCCGTCAGGCGCACCTGCCGCCCAAAAGTTAGTTTCAGACAAGAAAACAATCGTATACGCCGCCTTTTCCGGGCGGCGTATTTTTTTTATTCTTATTTCCTTTTTC
>JAJXEL010000121.1:5773-6050 GCA_021639925.1 Alphaproteobacteria bacterium
TCCCAACGGGATATTTAAGCCGATTTTCAGCTGTGACATAATATCCCAATGAAAAAAAGAGAAAGAACCAAACGCCCGAATAATATTGAAAAACTGCGTTTAGCCAAAGGCTGGACCATGCAGCAGCTGGCGGATAAAATGGATACACAGCGCGCCCAAATCAACAAACTGGAAAAGGGCCATATCCAGTTAAAGGAATTTTGGCTGGTCAAACTCAGCAAAGCTTTGGAATGTGATATTTCGGACATTTTATTGCCCCATGAACAAACAAATGAAA
>JAJXEL010000005.1:0-3888 GCA_021639925.1 Alphaproteobacteria bacterium
TTGATATCCCGTTTCATCGGGATCAAGCCAGCCAGACAAAGAAACTGAATTTTCATCTTCCGAATCAAAAATTTTGATAGTCGCCAAAGAAATTTCTTTGCCTTTTACGAATGTTTTCGTCCTGATCAATACCGGTTTTCCGATTTCAACCGGCCGATTCGGGTAGATGATACAGACATTTCCGTCGGCAATTCCGGCCGGTATCATAGATTTTCCGCGGCACAAAACGGCGAAAGCGTTATCTTCCGCCATAAACGACGGCAGCAAAATATGGCTGGTCAATTCCGATTCGTTAAACCAGCCTTGAGCAATCCCGCAGTTAGCAAAACCGATCAGCGGCATTGAAATAAAAGAAAAATCCGACGAATCCGATTCGCCGTATCCTAACAAAAGCCAATCCAGAGAAACATTGCAACGCTGAGCAATACGACACAGATGATCATGTTTCGGAATATCATAGTTATTCCAGATTCTGGCGAACGTCGCGCCGGGTATTCCCATACGTTTTGCCCAGCGAAAAGGTTCTTCCGTTCCGATGAGTAAAGCTAAACGTTGATGAAAAGCTTCATTTTTTGTTGTGCTGTTCATATCTTCTGCTCTCCGAAAAAAGGCCTGAAATCCCTCAAAAGCAGAAAATATTTCCGAAATCGAAATTTTCGTTTGAAAAATTCCGTTTTCGGAGTTATTCTTTCAGGTATAACAAAAAGGACTTTTACAGAAAGCGTGACAGCCTCTGGAAAAGTAATGTTATACCGCTTTTCTTCATGCGGTTTGACAGGAGAATCTTCTGCATAGTATCAGCTGTCAAACCGGCAAAGGAAAACAGGCCTTCTAAAAAAAACCCGAACTTAAACCGGTTGTTTGAGTTCGGGTCTATTTTATAGACTTTTTCATTTTTTAGAACTGTTTTTCATCATCCGGCTTTTTTTTCGTTTTTCCTAAAACTTTTTGAAAAACCGCCCGCACACCGGCCTGCAAAGCCGCGAAGAGTTTTTTAATAAATAACCCCAGAGACTTTCCTGCGATCTTAAAAAGTTTGACCAGCAGATATTCAAGGATTACCGGAGAAAACATAATTAATATGTATTTAGCCAAAGACCAGGCCGTATAACCGAAAAAGAAAGACAGAAAAACCCCAAAACATACGCCGATGCAATAACGCAGTTTTTTATCAAAAAACAAAAAGGGAATCAGATTGACAACAAACAAAAATAAAAAAGTACAAAACAGCAAAATGGCCGTTTCCTGACCGATAAAAGAAAAAATAGCGGCGATAACGTTTTTAACACTGACGAACAGATCCCTGATTTCCAGCATGTCCTGGTTAAATTTATCCACAGAATCCGTAAAACCGTGATATTTTTCCTGCAGCGTATCCATGGCCTGTTTCATATTGTCGCGAAAAGCTTCAAACATATGCTGCTCCTATTGAACGGTTTCGCTTAACCCTTTGGTTTTAATCAGGTTTGTATATTCTTTGGCAAAAGAATGGAAACTTTCCGCCGATTCGA
Organism: Alphaproteobacteria bacterium; assembly: GCA_021639925.1. Taxonomy (GTDB): domain Bacteria; phylum Pseudomonadota; class Alphaproteobacteria; order CAAGCB01; family CAG-977; genus UBA11549. The sequence continues at coordinate 1,512 of JAJXEL010000005.1, forward strand.
CTTCATTGGCGACCTGATGATAATCAAGCAACCCCTGCTGAGGTGTTTTTGTGATAAAATCAAAAGCCTGAGCCAAATTTGTTTTTTCCATATAAGGCATAAAGTTTTCCCGCAGACGCATAACGACTTTCGGCCGCCCGGCCAGCCGCAGCGCGGCAGCCCAATCTAAAACGCGCTGCGCTTCCCGCTGCGTCAAAGGAACATTCGGCTGCGGTTTGGTGATCAGCAATTTCAAAGCGTCAGCAGCTTTATCCCACATTTGCGCCTGCCAGAAAATTTCGGCGCGCAACATTTTAGCTTCTTCCGAATCTTCATTTTCCAGCAAACCGGCCGCTTCGTCTGTTTTTTTCAAATCAGCCAGAGCTTTGGCTTTGATATAAAGCCTTTGTTTTTGAATTTTTTCCGAAAAACGGCTGTTTTCGCTGATTTTCAAAGCCTTCAAAGCCTTATCCGGCTCTTTGTTCAACAAACGCACCAAAGCCAGCCGCGTTGAAACCAAACCGCGTTCTTTGCTGCCGATCGGCTGGCGGATCTGATCGTCCAGCAAATCCGCGGCGCGGTCCAGCAGATCAATGGAAACCAGCCGGTCGGCCAGACGCCGCACGATTTGCGCGCCTTTTTCGCCGGAAGGCGTCAAGTCTTTAAATTCTTCGTACAAAGCAATTGCTTTAACCGGGGATAAAGCGTTTTCATTTTCCCCCAGGTAAAGATTTTGAAAAATATCTTCCATTAATTTTTGGATATTTTTGCTTTCCGGCAAACCGTCGAAACGAATCTGCATGTCTTTTAAGATATGCAGAACCTGTGAAAAATTCTTTTGATCCTGATAAGCGGCCACCAGCATCGTCATCAGGTTATATTCAAATTCACCGCCGCGCCAAGCATATGACAACCGTTCCAGTTCTTCGATTCGTTCTTGGGGCGTAATTGCGTGTGCGCGCGTATCCATGCGGACCTTTTCCAATCCGCCCATAGCGCGGAAATAAAAGTCCGTTCCTTCGGCCAGCTGTTTCATTTCGCTGCGGGCCAGAGTATACATGCCGGTCGTTTCCTGCCACAGCGCGTGATAAAATGTAATTTCGTTATTTTCGGCTTCGGAGTTCTGAGAGTTATACGCGGCTTCCATAAAGTTCTGAATAGAAAATTCGTCTCCTCCGGCGACGGCGGCGTGCAACCCGGCCAAAGCCAAACGCGTTTTAACCGGATAAGGATAAGCCTGCAGGATCGCCATATTGTCTTTCATGGTCTGCAGATATATTTCGGGTGTGCGCGAAGACGCCGCCAGCGTTGCCGCGCGCCAGTAATCCGAAGCCATATCGTCTTTCAGCAAAGGCGAAGACAAATCCTTGATCGCTTCGTCATAGCGCATCATCATAAAATTAATCGCCCCGCGCAAAGCAATCAGCCCGGGCAGTTTTGCCAAAGCCGGATTATCCGCGGCAATAACGCGGACAATGCTCATCGCTTCGGGGTACATGCCGTTCGCAAAATAGTAACGCGCCAAAATCAGCCGCTGAACGTCCTTGTCTTTTTTATCGGCTTTCAGAACATTATCCTGCAGCACCTTTAAATTTTTCAGATAACCGGCCGGATCATTGGACGACCATGCCGCCACGTCAAGAATTTGAGACAAAGGATCAGCATTGATTTTCGATTTTGCCAGAAAAGACAGGATATCTTCCGACGAAAAACGCATACCGCCCGCCGGACCGCGGACTTCAATCCCCGACGTTGAAGAATAAACGTTCAGGTCTTCGATATTGGGAATAATAACCATGCCCTGCGCCGTTTGCAAAAAACCGGCGTCAACAAACGAACGCGGATTGGGCACGCCTTTGCCCAGCGAAAAAATCGGCACAATATACATCAGGTCGCCGACTTCCGGATCAATCAGGGGAATCACCTGCGGCGATTCGTCCAAAGGAACAAAAATCCGCGCGCCGAAAGGCGTTTTGCGCTGTAAAATCAAATCAACCGCCTGCCGCGGCCGAATCGGCTGATACATCAGGTCGACAACCCACAACAACCCTTCCCGGCGCAGACTGGGGTTATACCCTTTTTCCGTTACCAGACGGAAAATCGTCGCATGAGAATGCGGCACCTGTATCATTTCATGAATAATATCTTTATATAATTCGCGTTCCAGACTGAAATCAAAATCGCCCTTCCGGTCAAAAACGATCCACACATATCCGTCCCTGCGAAACGCGGCAACAGCCGTCATACGGTTCCAGGGAAAGCTGAGCGTCGCAGCCCGGTACCCCGAAACGTCGGCGGGGAGCACTTCTTTTTTTTGCTCCGTCTTATTTTCGAAAATCTGCGGACTGGACAGATTCAAAGAAATATTTGTCTGAGATTCGGTATAAGGAATTTTGGA
>JAJXEL010000005.1:3898-27787 GCA_021639925.1 Alphaproteobacteria bacterium
CGGCGCCTGCGGGGGGCAGGTCGGCCATCAGGCCGGAGCGGGAGAAGAAGGCGGCGGCGCGTTTTTTTCCTGTTGTTTTTCGGCTTTTTGTTCAACCTTGGCAGGAACAGAAACCGGCGCGGCGTTTTTTTCCTTTTCCCGCAGAACAACAAAAACATTATGGCCGTCTTTTTGAGCAGAAACGCTGCCGTCTTTCGGCAAAACGACAGAAAAAACCAGCTGTCCGCCGTTTTGCGTCAGCTCCATCTGCCGCCACCGGGACGGCAGAGCCGTCAATATTTGCTTTAACCGGCCTGTCGGAACGGAAGACTGCGCCAGGAAAGTCAAAACATAGCGGTCCGCTTTCGTATTTTCAGAAAAATCGACTGCGGCGTCCCATGAAAACTGCAGCCGGATTTCCTTTTCGCGCTGCACGGCCGCCAGACGAGGCGCGGGCAGAACGGCCGCGCAAACAGGCATGGCAGCCAGCCATACCAACATAAACGCCGCGATTTTTTTCAGTCTGCCCATTTTCTGCCCGATCCTGTTTTTTAAAAAGAACCGAACAAAGTCGTCATTCTTTTCCTTAACGTCGCTTTATTAAACGGTTTGGCAATAAAATCCGCCGCGCCGGCATTGCGCATAACGGCCGTCAATTCATCGTTGCTTTCCGCGCTGACGACGACGAAAGGCGTATTTTTTAATTTTTCATTGCCGCGCATTGTTTTTAAAAAATCTTCCCCGGACATCGGCCCCGTCCGCCAGTCAAAAATAACCAGTCCGCAAGTCTGTTTTTGCAAAATATCCAAAGCTTCGTCCGTCGTCGCGGCTTCGATTGTATTTAAAAAGCCCAATTGATTAAACAAATTGCGAATAACACCGCGCATTGTCTGATAATCGTCAACGATCAGTACGCAAATTCCTTTATCCACAGCCATTTTTATCCTCATTTCGGCAATACGAAAAGGCAGTTTAATTTATCTTTAACGTTTATAAAAGCCCTTTTAATTAAAAAGGCTTTTATTTTTTCTGTTCCGTATCCGGACCGTCGTATCCGGGCAGCGTCCTTTTATTTGCCAGTTCGGACGTCAGCGCGTTTGCCTTGGCCGAATCCATCAACGCCAGGATCGGCGCGGACTTTGATTCTTTCATTTGTTCAAAAACGCGCACCAGCAAAGACATTTCCATATCGTTAAACAGACGCGCGGCTTCTTTGGGTTTCATGGTTGAATAGATTTTAACCAGATTGTTCAGGCGGTCACGTTCTTTTTCATCGTAAACGCCGATCAGATCTTTAATCGAAGCTTCCAGTTCTTTTAATTTGGCGATTTTCACATCTATCTGCGCTTCGGCGGCTTTTAAAACGCCGGCTTTTTGTTCAATACTGCGTTCACGGATATCCAGCTCTTCGCGCCGCTGGGCCAGCTTTTGCAAAATTTCGAGTTCCGACTGGGAAAAACTTTTGCCAGATTCTTTTTCTTCCGGCTGCCGGCTTTTGTTTTTTTCGGCGTCGGAAACGGCCTGCGTGATTTTAGAAGACAAAGACTGCGCTTTCGCTTCGGCAGCCACAGCCGGGGACTGCGCCTGAACGGAAGTTACGGCGACGGCGGCCTGTCCGTCGGCAGACCGCGGCAAAACCAAATTCCGCCATACGACGCCGACACGCACGGACAACATCAGCACACAGAAAAAAATAACCAGCGGCAACAGTCTGAACCGCGCGGCGCGCATTTTTTTCGTTTTTTCCCTGCGTACGGCAGCGGGAGTTTTCATTTCAGCCATAACCGGTACTCCTAACGCATGGACTGCAAAGCTTTAAGCAATTCCCGTTCGGCTTCCGACCGATCGGCGCCGATGTCTTCTTCCGGCGCGGGAACAAAAGCTTTTTTCGCTGTTTTCGCCGCTTTCGGCCCTTCAACATCGCGCAGGATATCCTGCGCTGCGGAAACGGCCGACGAAATCAGATCTTCGGGATTTTCGGCCAGCACTCTTTTCTTTTTCGCTTTGGAAGCAAAAGACGGCGCCGGTTTAAATTCTTCGGCCGGATTGTCCGCCGGACGGCCGGACGAAGGGACGGAACGCATTGAATTTTCCAGCCGCTGGACAATCGTGTCGGCCCGTTCGATCATAAAAGCCATATCGTCGCGCAAAGTCTGCGCCTTTTGAATTTGTTCGCGTAATAAACCGCCCGCGCTGTCCGCCGCCTGCTTTAATCTGGGAATTCCGGATTCCGCGCGCGTCGTCGCATCGTTAAACGCTTCAATCAGCCGTCCCAGATCCGCGCGGCTGTTGCGCAGCACTTCCAGCCGCTTGTTCAGGATAATCGCAAAAATAATCGTCGGCACCAAAAGACAGATAACGACAATGTTGATAAAAAGTTCGATTGACATGAGCTTTAATCCTTCTGCCGTTTGATTTTATCTTCGATCTGAACGGCGATATGATCGCCTTTACGCCCCATGCGCCCGTAAAACATCGGAATGTCCCCGCAGACCATTTCGACTTCGGAATCAGGCGTCGCGTTTAATAACAGCCGCGTTCCGACTTTCCATTTCAACACCTGTTTCAGCGACGTCATGTGCCTGTCCAAAACGGCCAGCAGATCAACTTCGCTGATCCATAACGCTTCGGCCAGGTGGTTTTCCCAAATACTGTCGCGGCCGAATTTTTCCCCCATAAACCCTTGCAGCAGCAATTCGCGCACAGGTTCCAACATCGCGTAAGGCAACAACAGTTCAATGCGCCCGCCACGGTCTTCCATATCAATTCTGAATCTGGCGACGACGGCCGCGTTTGACGGACGCGAAATCATCGCGAAACGGGGATTTGTTTCCAAACGGTCAAAACGGAACGTTACCGGTGACAACGGGTCAAAAGCAGCCGACAAATCCGATAAAACCAGATGAAGCATTTTTTCAATCAGATTGCGTTCAATCAATGTATACGGCCTGCCGTCCAGACGCATTGCCGCCGTCCCCCGCCGGCCGCCCAGCAAAACGTCAACCATTGTATAAATCAAAGACGAATCGATCGTCATCAAACCGAAGTTATCCCATTCTTCGGCTTTAAACACCGACATCATGGACGGCTGCGCGACGGCGTCCAGATAATCGCCGAAACGCATAGTGTCTATTCCTTCCAGCGTAATTTCAATATTAAACTGGGTAAAATTACGCAGCGTCGTCGACATCAGGCGCACCAGACGGTCGAAAACGATTTCCAGCATCGGCAGACGTTCATAAGAAACCGTCGACGTATTCAGCAACGCCTGAACGCCCGTTTGTTCGTCGCGTTCGATCCCGTTATTTAACAGGCTGTCGATTTCGTCCTGATTTAAAATCTGGGAAACGTCCTGCCCGTCCGGAGCAAAACCGTCAGAATTTACGGACATTCCGGTCTGCGTTTGTTCAGTCGTCAGGTTGTTTTGCCTGTCTTGTGCCATGCGGTCCTCTTATTGAATTAAAATTTCTTTAAACAGCACGTCGTTTATTTTCGCCGGCGCCAGAATCCGGTTCAGCCGGCCGTGGATTTCTTCTTTCAGCCGGTAAGTGCCGACAGATCCCTGCAATTCTTCCAACCGCATTTCCCGCAGATAAAATTGCAGACTGTCAATAATGCGGGGCAGCATTTTTTCCGCCTGCGCGGCGTCGGCGGCAGAATTCATTTCCAAGGCCACCTTTATTTTAAAATAAATCGGCTTTTGCCCCGGCCGGGCGGACAAATTGACCAGAATTTCCGGAACGTCAAAAAAAACCGCCGACAAATTTGCCTGTTCTTCGGGCGCGGCGTCACCTTCTTCGGTTTCAGAAGCCGGCATTGTTAAAAAAGAATCGGCGATCCCCGAAAAATAAAGCCCGACAACCGATCCGACGACCAGGAAAATCGGCAAAAGCAGCAGCAGTATTTTCTTTTTCGGCGCAACGTTTGACGACGGGCGTTCATTTTCGTCTTCCGTTTCAGAAAGTTGTTCATCAATTTCCGCGGCCATTTCGAATCCCCACTTAAAATTTCAGCTGTAATTATGTTTGTTATACGCTGTTTTAGTTAATAACAGGTTATAAGCGAAAATAATTTTTACAGTCCTTTTTTTCAAGAAAAACCCTGGAAATAAAAATTGGCACGCTTTGTGCATAAACATAAAGCAGAAAAAAACCGCTCCGTTTAAAACAGGGGGAACAGATGGAAAACACACTTTATATTGCTTTGTCCCGGCAAACCAGCCTGTGGCGCCAGCTGGATATGGTCGCCAACAATCTGGCAAACGTTAACACGACCGGATATAAAGGCGTCCAGCCTCATTTTACGGAATATGTTTCCAAAAGCAAAACGGACGAAAGCCTGTTGTCGGACAGATTGTCCTTCGTTCATGATTTCGGCATCGTCCGCGATTTTACCGAAGGCGCGTTTTCCGCGACGGACAATCCGCTGGACCTGGCAATTCATGGCCCGTCCTATTTTGTCGTCGACACGCCCGAAGGTATCCGCTATACGCGCAACGGACAACTGAAAATCAATGACGAAGGCATGCTGGTAACGTCTTCCAACTATCCGATCCTGGACGACAGAAACAATCCGATTTTCATCGCTCCCGAAGAAACGGAATTCAACGTCACGCGCGACGGAACGATTTTAACGGAAAACGGCCCGGTTGCCACTTTGCAGACCGTCGAATTCGCCGATCAGCAAAAATTACGCGCGACCCACAGCGGTCTTTACAGAAACACGGAAAACAACCCGATGACGGTCGTCAGGCCGAATGTCGAACAGGGCATGATCGAAACGTCAAACGTCAATGCCGTCGTGGAAATGTCAGAAATGATCAAATTGCAGCGCGCGTACGAAAATATTCAGATGATGATTGATACGGAACACACGCGCCGGCAAAACGCCATGCAGGTTTACGCCAGATCCGGCAGTTAAGAATTTATTTTTTAAGGAGTCAGTACCATGAGAGCACTTCATATCGGCGCAACGGGAATGTTGGCACAGCAGACAAACGTCGAGGTCATCTCAAACAACATCGCGAACATGAACACGACGGCCTATTCGCGCAGACGGGCGGAATTTCATGACCTTTTGTATCAAGACATGCGCCGCGTCGGAGCCAATTCGTCGGATTCGGGAACCGTCGTCCCGTCGGGAATCCAGCTGGGGCTGGGCGTTAAAACGGCTTCTGTTTACCGCGTATCGGAACACGGATCCGTTTTAAATACAAACAACACGCTGGACCTGGCTATTCAGGGAAACGGATATTTCCAAATCGAACTGCCCAACGACCGCGGCACCGGATACACCCGCGACGGTGCTTTTCAGGTCAGTTCCGAAGGTATCCTGGTTACTTCGGACGGCTATACGGTCCAACCCGGCATCACGATTCCTGAAAACGCAATCGGCATTACGATCAATTCATCGGGTGAAGTCTGGGTCAAAGAAGACGGAGAAACCGAATTAACCAACGTCGGACAGCTGGAAATCGCCAATTTCTTAAACGAATCCGGGCTGGAAGCCATCGGGGACAACCTGTTTGTCGAAACAGCCGCTTCGGGCAATCCGACCGTAGACGTTCCGGGGGAATTGGGTTTCGGAACCATCTTGCAGGGATATCTGGAAAATTCCAACGTCAACGTTGTTTCGGAAATTACGGAACTGGTTTCAGCTCAGCGCGCCTATGAAATGAATTCAAAAGTCATTACGACGGCCGACCAAATGCTGTCTACGATCAACCAGTTGAAATCATAAGGAATAAAATGATGCTGCGCTTGATTTTCATTGCCGTTTTGTCTGTAATCCCGCCGTATGACGCGGCAGGGGCCGACCTGTGGGCGACAGAGCCGAAAACAGCCGAAACGCATGAAAATTTACAGGCTTTGCCGGTTGTCCTGAAACAAAAAGCCGTCGTTGCCGGCGAATATATCCGCTTAGGCGATCTGTTTTCAGGATTGGATTCCGATACGGATAAAAAGATTGTCGCGCCGGCGCCGGCTTTGGGCAAAGAAGCGATACTGACCGCCGAATGGTTAAAAAAGCTGGCCAAAACAAACAAAATCAGCTGGACTCCGGCCGACAATAAAACATCGGTGACCGTACGCCGCGACGCCCATGAAATCAGCGCGGACGAAATCAAAAAAATACTGGCAAAAGAGCTTAAAGCGCACGGCTTGCCTGAAAACGCGGATTTATTTATTCAAAGCGGCAGCATGCCCATTCTTGTACCGGTAAAATCGTCCTGGCGGCTGGATCCCGTTCAAACGGAATACAATTCTTTCCGCCAGACGTTTGAAGCAAAAATGAACTTAATCGTCAACGCCGAAAAAAAGGACGAACTGTTTTTTGCCGGCAAAGCGCAGACCTTTGTCGCGGTACCCGTTGCCAGACAAGACCTGAAATCCGGCCAGATCATCACCCGTGACGACATACAAATGAACAATATCGTTCAGGAAACCGGCCGGCGGCGCATAGAACCCGTCGATATAGAAGACCTGATCGGCAAAGAAGTCAAACGGTCTGTCCGGGCGGGACAATATATTTCGCAAAATGACGTGCAGACGCAGGTCATGGTTGCCAAAGGAAAAATCATCACCCTGAACTTTACCAAAGGCGGCATTATGCTCAGCGCCAAAGGCAAAGCTCTTGAAAACGGCGGGCTGGGGGACACCGTGCGCGTGATGAACACACAAAGCAAATCCGTGGTGCAGGGAACGGTAACAGGACCGGAAACGGTATCTATCGCCCCTGCCGGCGGACACCCCTAAGGGAGGATTTAAACATGAAAAAACAACATCTGCAAAAACTGGTCAAAACGGCATTTTTGACGCTCATTGCCTTAAATGCGTCAGGCTGCGCTTATTTCGGGCGGCTGGCCGACGTCGGAAAAGCACCCGAGTTTTCCAAAATTCAAAATCCGACGAAAGAAAAAGGCTATACGCCCGTTGACATGCCCATGCCCGAACCGCAAACGCCGTATGTCAACGCCAATTCGCTGTGGCGGCCGGGATCCAAAGGCTTTTTTAAAGATCAGCGCGCTTCGCAGGTCGGTGATATTTTAACCGTTCAGGTCGTCATTTCCGATAAAGCCCTTTTGGAAAACAAATCAGAACAAAAACGCGGCGACGATAAAGACAGCGTCAGCATCGGCGCTTTAGCCGGTCTGGAAAAATATGCAGGGAAAATTCTGCCCAGCGGCGTAGACGTTTCAAATCTGTTCAATATTACCAGCAGCCGCGATATTACCGGCGACGGTTCGATTGACAGAAATGAAAAAATCGACGTAACGATGGCCGCCGTCATAACGCAGGTTTTACCCAACGGCAACCTGGTTATTTCCGGCAAACAGGAAGTCCGCGTCAATTATGAAATGCGCCAGCTGCACATGACCGGCATCATCAGACGCGAAGATATTTCAACGCTGAACACGATTAAATCGGAAAAAATTGCGGAATTGCGCGTTGCCTACGGCGGCAAAGGAACAATCAGCGACGTTCAGCAGCCGCGTTACGGACGCCAGGTCCTGGATATTATCAGTCCGTTTTAACCGCTTGTGCTCCAAAGGCCGTCCTCCTCCCTCCCTTTTATGGCCTTTGGAGCACGCTTTGCTTTCTTTACTCACCCAACTTGACAAGGAGATCTCTCATGACAAACAAAACCCTTACCGTTTCCGAAGAAGACGCTCTGGCTTTGCTGCGTTCGGCGACAAATATATCGCATGCCCGCCAGACAGGCGACAAAACAGATCTGACAATCGCTCTGGACGAAAATATGCAGCTGTGGACAGCCATTCAGACGCTGGTTTCCCGCCGCGACCACCCCTTGAACGAAACGGCCAAAAACAATCTGATTAAACTGGCAAACTTCGTTGTCGCGAAAACGATTAAATACGGCTGCGATGCTTGCGATAAAACGCTTGATACTTTGGAAAATATGAATTTGCAGATTGCCGAAGGTCTGTTGGAACATTAATCCGGCACGGATATTTTGCCTAAAACCCCCGTTTATACGGGGGTTTTTCATGACAAATTGCCTAAATTCGTCACAATTAAAAGATTACCGATAAGAAAAAAACAGGTAAAACAAGACGTTAAATATTTTTTTCCCCGAAAGAAAAAAGAACCATAATTCCGCCACATTTTTTTTATACTCTGAAAGAGTAAGGAAAATACTTTCCTTTCGGAGGAGAGGCCGAATAAAAAAACATTTCAGCCTTCTTGTACACTCAAACGGGGCAGAAAAACCTGCCCCGTTTTTTTTATTTCTTTTTTTGGGTACGCAGCGCTTCCGCCCCGGAAACAACGTCCAACAGCTCTGTCGTAATATTTTCCTGACGCATCTGTTGATATTCCAGATTCATTGCTTCCAGATTTTCGTCAATATTCTTTTCGGCGGCTTGCATCGTCGTCAGACGCATATGATGTTCCGCCGACAAAGCTTCCGTAATCGCCGTTGATAACTCAATCAGCAGACGTTCTTTCAGCAGCGCCGAATAAATCGTCTGCGGCGGTAAAGTATATGTCGGGAAATTCCGGCCCGGCCACCCCATTTTTTTCAAACGATCCAGCCATTCCGTCCCCAGCGGCATCAGCAAAGTCGACGTCGGCAAAACGCTGACGCCGCGTTTTTCGCTGTAATAAACGTAAACATGCGTAATATGGTTCGTCCGCATGTATTCTTCCGCGGTAACCAAAACCGAAGCCGCCGTTTTGCTGACGGCTTTAACAGAATTGGAAATCGGATAACTTTCGACCATATTCCATTGATTGCGCATCAGCTGCCCGATAATTTGCCGCCCGACGGCAATAAAAGCGGTTTGGTTAATCCGGAACCCTTTTTCCGTCAACGATTTCTGCGCAAACCGGACGACTTCGCGGTTCATTTTGCCGACCAGCCCCGTATCCGAACCGATTAAAACCGCCAGGACACGCCGGGATTCAGACTTGACACGAGGTTCTTTCGGCAATTCCAGATCCCCGTTTTTCATCAACGCCACCGCCCCCAGATTAATCGTGCGGCCGTATTCGATCAAAGACTTTAAAGCCGTGTCATACTGAATAATGCTGACGGCGGACAGCGATTTCATCGTCGAAACGATCGACCGCAGATCCTGCGTCGTTTTTATCCGCTTTTGAAGTCCTTCAATATCCATGCCGTTTCCTACACCTGTTTTGCGGACAAAACGCGTTCGTTAATCAAAGCTTCCCGGATATCGTCAGCCAACGCCTTCTTGCGTTCCGGCGATAATTTTTCCCGGTGCAGAATCTGTTCCGCCGTTTCTTTGTGCGTCGTTTTCATCAGCTGGGCAATAACGCGATAAGCTTTTTCCCTTAACTTGTCGGTCACATTATCCAACAGCCCTTCCGTCGTCGCGAATAAAACGGCGATCTGTTCCACGACGGGAACCGGCGCGAACTGTTTTTGCTGCATCACGGCACGGATAGACCGCCCGCGCTTTAACTGTTTTTCCGTTTCCGCGTCCAGATGCGAACGGAATTTCGCGAAACTTTCCAATTCTTCGAACTGGGAAAAAGCCAGCTTCAGCGGTCCGACCAAAGAACTGTACGCCGGCAGCTGCGCGTCCCCGCCCACACGCGAAACGGAACGCCCCGTATCAATCGCGGGCAGGATCCCTTTTTGGAACATCGGCGAAGACAAATAAATCTGACCGTCCGTAATGGAAATAATATTTGTCGGGATATAAGCGGAAATATTCTGCGCTTCGGTTTCGACAATCGGCAGAGCCGTCAGCGAACCGCCGCCGTATTCGGGACGCAAGCGCGTCGAACGTTCCAATAAACGGGAATGAATATAGAAAATATCCCCCGGGAAAGCTTCGCGGCCGGGCGGACGGCGCAGCAGCAAAGACAGTTCGCGGTATGCGCGCGCATGATTTGTCAAATCGTCGTAAATCACCAAAACGTCCCGGCCTTTTTCCATAAAGTATTCGCCAATTGCCGTTGCCGCATACGGCGCAATATACTGCATGCCCGCGGTTTCGTCGCCTGAAGCGGCCACAACGATCGTGTTTTTCATCACGTCGTATTTTTTCAGGCTGTCAACCACGCGGGCGATAGCCGTTCCGCGCTGCGCGATGGCGCAATAAATACAGATCACGTCCGTATTTTTCTGATTGATAATCGCGTCAACGGCCAAAGCCGTTTTTCCCGTCTGCCTGTCACCCAAAATCAATTCACGCTGGCCGCGGCCGATCGGCGTAAAGGAATCGATGGCTTTAATCCCGGTCTGCAACGGCGTGGAAACAGGCGCGCGCGCCATAATCGGGTACGCTTCGCGTTCGATTTTCCGCCGGTTGACCGTAACGATACGGCCCGCGCCGTCCAAAGGATTTCCCAGCGGATCAATCACGCGCCCCAGCAGGCGTTCGCCTACGGGAACGTCAACGACGCGCCCGGTACGGTAAACGCGGTCGCCGGCCTTAATTTCGTCCGGCTGGTTTAAAAACACGACCCCGACGGAATTTTCCGACAGTGTAAATGTCATTCCCATGACGTTATTCGGGAACATCAGCAATTCTTCCATCTGAACATTGTCCAGACGGGAAACTTCCGCCGTTCCACCGGAAACAGAAGACACCGTGCTGATTTCTTCAATACTCATTTTGGCGGATTGAAGGTCAATCGTATCCTGAACAACGCCGAAAACGTCTTTGACTGCTTCTATTAACATTTTGTTTCCGTTCTTTTATCAGTTTTCTTCACGGCTTAACCGCAAAGAAATGTTTTCCAGGGCATCATGCATTTTTGCCGTAAAGGTATTCAGATAATCGTCCAAATTCCAGGAAACGACGTTTCCGTTTACGGAAAATTCAATGCCGCACAACAAACGCGGGTTGACGTCAAAAACGAACTGCGGATTTTCGATTTCCAGAATTTCCGACAGCATTTTTTTCAACCCTTCCTGCGCTTCGGGCGTCAGCTCTTCAGAAGTCGAAATCTGCAAAGGAACGTCTTCGGTATCTGCCGCCAGGAATTTTTTGTCTTTTAAAGACAAATCTTCCAGCTGGTGCTTGAATACGGAAATGAAGCGTTCTTCCAGTTCTTCATCGGCCATGCGTTTAAACGCCTTGCGGGCAAATTCCAGGAAATTGGAAACGACCGTCTGGCGGACTTCGTTGATCATCAAAGCCTTTTCGCGGTCCAGTTCCTGCTGCCACAGCAGGCGTTTTTCCAGAATTTCCGCCTGAACTTCATGTTCCAGTTCTTTACGCAGGTTTTCCGCTTCTTCGCGGGCTTCTTTTAAAATCTGCGTGCGTTCGTTATCAATCGCCAGATAACGTTTGTTCAGTTCGTCCAGCTTTTTTTCCGCATCGGCAGCCAGTTCTTCGGCGTTCTGAATTTCCCCGGCGATATGTTTTTCGCGCTTGTCAATCGCGACCAGCAAAGGCTTGTATAAAAACTTGTACAAAGCCCAGGCTAAAATCGTGAAATTGACGATCTGCGCCAGTATTGTGGTAAAATCTACAGACATGTTTCAAATCCTTATCTGTTTGTTGAAAGCCGGGCCGCTCTTATTTCACGGCGGCGCTGACCGCATACTGCCAGAACGGATTTGCAAACAACAAAATCATGGCGACGACAAAGCAGTAAATACCTGACGTTTCGATAATTGCCAAAGAAATAAACATCGTACGCGAAATTGATCCGGCTTCATCGGGCTGCTGAGCCAGCGACGTCAGACCGGACGCGACGGCATATCCTTCGGCCAAACCGGCGGCGCTTGCCCCGATGCACAGACAAAAACCTGCGGTAAAAATTGAAATGGAACCTAAAATTGCAACTAAATCCATAATACAGTCCTCCTGTTTTTATAATGTTTCGTTTATCGCAGCTTGTTTTTTGTCTTGTGACGAAACAAGATCTTCTTCTTCTTCATGAACGGAAGAAATATACATCAGCGCCAGCATCGCAAAAATATAAGCCTGAATCATACCGGTAAAAAGCCCCAGCACCTGCATGGGCAAAGGCAGAATGAAAGGAACGAGCATTAAACAAATCGATCCGATGATAACGCCCGATAAAACGTTGCCGAACAAACGGACGGCCATCGCCCCTGTCGAAGTCAGTTCGCTTAAAATATTGAACGGCAACATTGCCGGGGACGGTTCCAGATATTTTTTCAGATATCTTTTCAGCCCCGCGTTTTTGATCCCGAAAAACGGAATTCCCAACAATACCATAAAGGCCAGCGCCGCCGTCGTAGACAGCGAAGCCGTCGGCGATTTGAATTCCGGAATCAACGTTAAAAAGTTACATGTTAAAATGAACAGGAACAACGTTCCGATAAACGGCAGATACGTCATCGGATTTTTCCCCGACGTCATTTCATGAATCTGGCCGTAAATGGCTTTGACCAATACTTCCATTCCCGTCTGCCAATGAGAAACCTTGTCGCCTGTTTTCAAATGACGGGTCGCCAGCCATGAAACCAGCATTAAAACAGCCATGACGATCCATGTCGACGCGATCGTCCAGTTGACGGGAATATTCCAGTACGGCAGATAAAAGGCTATTTGTTCATCATATAATTCCAACATACCGGATTCTCCTTTAACGCGTTTCTTTTACTGTTTTTTGTTTCACAATGCGGACGATCAGAAATCTGGCCGCCAGCAGCCCCGCGGCGCCGCCCAGCAGCATTTGCGGGTCATGGCGCGCCAACAGGAACAACCCGCCGCATAAAACGACCGACCGGAACAACCAGCTGAAAAACAAAAACATTTTTTTATGTTCGATATTTTTAATCCGTCGCACGGACCACCACAACCCGCCGAAATAAAGGCACCCCAGCAACGCGCCCGCAGCCAGGCCGGCCATAACGGAAAAGGGCATAAATTCCGACATTATTCCTTTTCCTCCTCTTCTTTTTCCCCGGCGGGATCGTCTTCCGTAAAATCCGGCCGTTTTTCGCCGTTTTCCATAGACGAAGCCTGCGCCTGATCAACCAAAGCGTTGCGGCGATTTTGTTCTTTTTGCGCCCGGTCAATTCCTTCGCGTTTCAACCACTGCCAGGCGCTGAATACGCCGACCAAAAACCCCAGCAGCAAAAAATTCAGCGTCCAGGAAACGGAAGCAACCTTATAATGCGCGTCCAGCCACCGGCCCAGCAGCACTCCCAAAAAAGTGGGGATCGGAATATTCCAGCCCAAAGCCCCCAGAAAAGCCAACCCCATCGCCGGTTTAAAAGCGTCTTTGTCCGTTTTGTTGACTAAATGCCGCGACGCGCGTTTAGCCAGCCTTTCCGCCAAAGCGTTTTCCGATTTTGTCTGAGCCCTTTTAGATGAGTCAAGATCCATGATTACCCTTTCAACTGATCCGGCTGATTGTTGATATTTCTGAACATAACGCGGCGTGTCAGACCGACTTCCAAACGCGCCATGGCGGCGTTGACGGATTTGCGGTTTTCTTCGTCCTTTTTAAATTCTTCCGCAATCGTGCGCGATAATTCTTCCAGATTTTCACTGATCACCGCGCGGTGAACGGACAGCAGAACCGTCGTGTTGTCCTTGACCAAAACGCCGCTGTCGCAGGCCATATACACTTCATGCCCCGGATTTTTTTCGTCCAAAGGTTCAAAAGAAACCAGCCCGGGCACGATTACCGTTACGAAATCGGCGTGCTTGGGCAAAAACGTAAACGAACCGTCCAGCGCGTCAAAACGAATACGCGCAATCTGTTCGTCAACAATAACCCCGGCCGGCGTAAGTGTTTTTAACCTCATGCTGCGCTTTCCGTTTCCTTCGTCTTTTCCGCTTTTTCCAAAACGTCTTCCAACGTTCCGACCATATAAAAAGCATTTTCGGGAACATCGTCCATTTCCCCGGACAAAATCTTTTCACACCCGCGCAACGTGTCCTCCAGCTCGACGGAACGGCCTTCCATACCTGTGAAATGGAACGTCGTAAAGAACGGCTGCGTTAAAAAACGTTCCAGCTTTCTGGCCTTTAAAACCGTTTTTTGGTCGTTTTCGGGTAATTCGTCAAATCCCAGCATGGCGATAATATCTTTTAATTCTTCGTATTCCGCCAAAGTTCTGCGCACGGCGGTCGCCACGCGGTAATGGCGTTCCCCGACGGTCAGAGGCGTCAGCATATTCGATCCCGACGCCAGCGGGTCAACCGCCGGATACAGCCCCTGCGCCACGCGGGCACGGGACAAAACGATATTTGAAGACAAATGCGCGAACGTATGGCTGGCAGACGGATCGGTTAAATCGTCGGCGGGCACGTAAACAGCCTGAATGGACGTAATCGCCCCCGTCGCCGTAGAAGCGATTCTTTCCTGCAAAGAAGCGATTTCCGTTGCCAAAGACGGCTGATATCCGACGCGCGACGGCATCTGTCCCATCAAGACGGAAATTTCGGATCCGGCCTGGACAAAGCGGAACACATTGTCAATCAGCAAAAGCACGTCCTGTTTTTTTTCATCGCGGAAATATTCCGCCATAGCCAAAGCCGCATGCGCCACACGGAAACGGATCCCCGGCGCTTCGTTCATCTGGCCGAACATCATGATTGTTTTATCCAAAACGCCGGCGTCGCGCATTTCACGGTACAGCTGTTCGCCTTCGCGGCAGCGTTCGCCCACGCCGCAGAACAAAGAAACGCCTTCATACCGTCCGACCATATTGTTGATCATTTCGGTAATCAAAACCGTTTTTCCGACCCCCGCGCCGCCGAACAAACCGGCTTTTCCGCCGCGTTCCATCGGCGCCAGCAGGTCAATCGCCTTGATACCGGACACGAAAACCTTTGAATCCACGCTGCGCCTTGCCAGCGGCAGAGAATGGTTGTGAATGGGCCGGCGTTCCGTCGCTTCCAGTTCGGCGCCGCCGTCAATAACGTTTCCGAACACATTGAACATGCGCCCCAGAATTTTATCCCCGACAGGGACGGTCAGCATGTGTTCCGTATCGACGACTTCCTGGCCCCGGGCCAATCCTCTGGTCGGCCCCATCGCCAGCCCGCGTACGGTCTGCGCGTCCAGATGCGCCTGGACTTCGATTACCAGGCTTCGGTCTTCTCCGGTTCTCAGTTCGTTGAAAACGGCAGGCAGTTTATCTTCAAAACGGATATCGACAACACTGCCCTGAATAGCTGTAATATAACCGACATTTTCTTGTAATTGATTTTCTTCTTTTTCTGTCATGGGGCTTTTTCTCAAATCTAAGAGGCTGAATACAGATGACTATAAAAAAAGTAACTTTTTATTTCAAAAAAAGAAAGAATTATTTTCTGTTTTTCCCGAAAAAAATACATAAAAAACAACCGGATTTCACAGCAGTTAATGAAACGGCTTTTAAAAAAAATCAAACGATGATTGACTTTTTAACGTAAAAACCCGTCATTAAAAAATGACGGGCTATTTTTTTAAGACCGCTGTTCCGGCGGCACAACCGGAGGCGGTATGATATCAGGCGCAGTTTCCGCCCCGGCCGCGGCAGGAATCGCCGGCGGCGTTTCGGGAACAGGCACATCGGGAACCGGGACCGGCGTTTCGGGCACGGGCGGCGTTTCGGAAATATCCTTTGCCATTGCCGCAGCCGGCATTTTCGGCACGCCCAATCCTTTGCCCAGCGTTGATTTAAACCCTTTGATCACGGGCACTTTAATCATTTTATGAACCGGCGCAGTTTCCGCCGGCGCACCGCCGCCTTGCTGCTTGGCCGCTTCCAAAGCCGCGCGCTTCCATGCCGGCAGATCGGCATATTCGTCGCCGGTTTCATTTAATTTAAATGTCGGCGGCGGCGGCGGACGATCATCAACGCCGTCGTCCATTTTGGCTTCTACCGTAACGGCTTCTTCTAACTGTTTATTTTGTTCTTCGAGCTTTAAGACGACGATTTCAACGCCCTTCTTATCTTTCGGCCGGATAATTTTGATTAAATCCTCGCCGCTGACCTTGTCATACATCATTAAGACCGACAGCGGGTTTTCAATATGGTGCTGAATCAAGCGTTTAATTTCACGCACGCCGTTCTTGGCGATAAAGACTTCGTCGGCAAACCATTTGCGCGCTTCCAGACTTAATTCCGCCCGCAAGCCGACCGCTTTGGCGCGCTTGACAAATTTATTCAAATGAATATCCACGATCGCCAGCAGATTTTCTTCCGCCAATCCGTGGAAAGGAATAATGTCGTCGATACGGGCCAAAAATTCGGGACGCAGATTCTTGCGTAAAAATTCCATACGCTGATAACGCGGCAAATTTGCCCCCAGGTTTGACGTCATAATCACAATCGTGTTTCTGAAATCGACCGTTACGCCTTTTCCGTCGGTCAAGCGCCCTTCGTCCAGCAGCTGCAACATCAGGTTTAAGATTTCGCTGTGCGCTTTTTCCAATTCGTCGAACAGCACGACCTGATACGGACGCAGACGGACGGCTTCAGTCAGCACGCCGCCCTGTTCAAACCCCGGCGTTCCGGGCGGAGGCCCCAATAAACGCGCGACCGATGATTTTTCCATGTATTCCGACATATCCAAACGCAGCAAAGCCGTTTCGTCGTCAAACATAAATTCGGACAAAGCCTTGGCCAGTTCCGTTTTACCGACCCCGGTCGTCCCGATGAACAAAAACGTTCCCAGCGGACGGTTCGGATCCTGCAGCCCGGATTTCATACGCCGGACGGCCCCGGAAATAACGGAAATCGCTTCGGGCTGGCCGATCACGCGCCGGCCGATGAAATTTTCCAGATCAATCAGTTTTTGTTTGTCTTCCGATCCGACCTTGTCCATCGGAATCCCCGTCCAGAAAGACACGATATTCGCAATATGCTGTTCGGTTAAAACATTGTCTTTCGTCGTTCCTTCGTCCAGATCCATCATCAGCCCGGTCGCGGCTTCGTCCAACAGGTCCAGCGCTTTTTCCGGAAACAGACGCGATTTGACGTAACGCGCCGACATGGAAACCGCTTTTTGTAAAATTTCATCGGGGATTTTCACGCCGTACTTTTCTTCCAGACGCGGCGCGATCCCGCGCAGAATGTCCGTCGCTTCGGCCGGCGTCGGCTCCTCGATATACATCGTCTGCAGACAGCTCATCAGATCGGGATCGGTTTCCACATACATTTTATAGGCGTTCAATTCCGCTTCGACAATACACTGAATACCGCCGTCCAATACTTTCGGTTTTAAAAAACGGGGAATTTCATGGTTGCCGTTCGGCGTCATCGCCAAAAATCCCAAATCGTTGACAAACAGGATTTTTTGTCCTTTTGCCGCCTGCAGTTCCTGGAAAGCCTCTTTTAAATGATCTTCGTATTCCGCCTGCGTTTTGGAATCGATCATCATGGTGGCGATATCAACGCCGACGACCGTGCGTCCTTTTAATTTCGGCGGACAATCCCCGGCGGCCAAAGCCGCCGCGACGCCGATTACAATCGACGTTTTGCCCAGCCCCGTCTGCCCCAGCAGCATCGGATTGCTTTTCATATCGCGCAGCAAAATGTGCATCACGCGCCGGATTTCTTTTTTACGGCCGACGATCTGCTTTAATTCGCCGTTTTTCAGCTTTTCGGCATAATCAATAATGTATTTGCTGGCCATGAAGCCCTCCTATCCGTTATAAACGCCCGTAAAAGCGCAGTGCGTTTTGCCCGTCATCAGAATATCTTTGCGGTCTTTCCATTCAATGACCAAAGACCCGCCGTCCATTTTAATTTCCGCTTTATCAGCCGACAATCCCCTGCGAACGGCCGCGACCAAAGTCGCGCAAGCTCCCGTGCCGCAGGCTTCAGTAATCCCCGCGCCGCGTTCCCAGACGCGCATGCGGATCAGATCCGGCGATAAAACCTGCGCGAATTCAACGTTCGTCCGTTCGGGAAACAGCGGGTGGTTTTCAATCCGCGGCCCAAAGCCGGCAACATCGAAACGTTCTACGTCGTCAACAAAAAACACGGCATGCGGATTGCCCATGGAAACGCAACAGGCTTCGGGCAGTTCGTCTAAGACTTTGACCGCCGACGTATCGGCTTTGCCGGCCAAAGGAATTTCGTTCCATAACAGACGCGGTGGCCCCATATTAACGGTCACAAGCCCGTCCGGCGTTTCGCGCGACGCAGTCAGAATATGTCCGTCAGGCGCTTCCATTTGCACAAAGTTCGACCGGATCTGATCCATCAACAGCTTTGCCGTACAGCGCGATCCGTTGCCGCATGCGCCCGCCGTTGATCCGTCCGCGTTAAAAAACAAAATTTTGACGGCGACTTTATCGGATTTTTCCAACATGATCAGCTGGTCAAACCCGACCCCCGTTTTCCGGTTTCCCAAAGCGACGATCTGCCGCGTCGTCAGACGGACATTTCCGGCGCGATTGTCAATGATAACGAAATCGTTTCCCAGCCCGTCCATTTTTGTAAAAAGGATTGAAGTCATAAAGATAAATTCCCTATTCTTTCCAAAGCCTTTAACGTATTTTCCCGCGAACCGAAGGAGGTCAGGCGCACGAACCCTTCGCCGTACGCACCGAATCCGGATCCCGGCGTGCAGACTAACTGCGCTTCGTTCAGCAGTTTTTCAAATAAATCGACCGAAGTCATGCCGGCCGGCGTTTCCAGCCAGATATAAGGCGCGTCAACGCCGCCGTAAACCTTAAATCCTTTTGCCGCCAGCGTTTCGCGGATCAGCCGCGCGTTTTCCATGTAATACCCGACCATTTCCCGGATCTGTTTTTTGCCTTCCGGGGAAAAGACCGCTTCGGCGGCGCGCTGCACGACATAAGCGACGCCGTTGAATTTCGTCGAATGGCGCCGGCTCCACATCGCGTTGACGGACACTTCGTCCCCTTTCGGTCCCAGAGCTTTCAGAGCCTTCGGCACCACCATATAAGCGCAGCGCACGCCCGTAAAGCCCGCCGTTTTGGAAAAAGAACGCAGCTCGATCGCGACGTCTTTGGCCCCTTCCACCTCGTAAATACTATGAGGAATGCCCGGCGTAGAAATGTATTCTTTATAAGCGGAATCAAAAATAATCACCGCCCCGTTTTCTTTGGCATATTTCACCCAGACGGCCAGATCATCTTTGGTCAAAACGGCGCCCGTCGGATTATTCGGCGAACACAGGTAAATCAGATCGGCCTTTTCTTTGGGCAGAGCGGGCGAAAAACCCGTTTCCCGCACGCAGGGCAGATATTCGATCGCTCGGCCGGCCATGATGTTCGTATCGCGGTAAACCGGATAGACGGGATCGGGAACCGCCACGCGCGCCGTTTCGCTGAATACTTCCTGAATATTGCCGACGTCGCATTTCGCCCCGTCGGAAACGAAGACTTCGTCAATATCAACGTCAACGCCCCGCGCCCGGTAATCATTGTCAACGATCGCCCGGCGCAAAAACTCATATCCCTGTTCCGGGCCGTACCCGCGCATTGTCGCGGCGTTTCCCATTTCATCGGCAGCCTTGCGCATCGCGGCAATACAGGCGGCGGGAACAGGCTGCGTTACGTCGCCGATGCCCAGACTGATAATATCGGCGTCGGGCGTTTTTTCCTTAAAAGCCTTTATTTTTCGGGCGATATCCTGAAACAGATAATTGGCAGACAAATCAAAATAATGCGGATTAGCTTTAATCATCGTTTTATTCCTAAGCGTTAAATATTTTTTTGACCGGAGCGTCATACACCTGGGACGGCGCGCCGTCTTCGTCGATTTCGCAGACCAGAATCTGCCCCACGCTTTCCAAAGTTTCCCAAATATCGCCGGGAACGTCGGTTAAACGCAAAGACGGCATTTTTTTCGAACGGACCAAAACGGCCTGGCTGTCCCCCAGCGTCAGACAGGGGTTTTCGGGTTCTTCGTCAAAACCGTCCAGGACCAGCATCAGTTCGCCGTCGTCGTTAAACAAAAAATCGTATTCGTTAATGTCCATTTTCAATCTCTTCCGTTTCCGGGCAAACTGCCGCGGTTATTTTAGATGAATTTTTGCCTTATTAAAAGCGTTCTTTTGACGCTGCGTCAATGAAAAAAGCCCCGCCGGAACGGAGCTTTTTTAAACCGGCCGTCAAACGGCGGCAGCCTTTAATTTTTCAATGCCTTTTTCAATCCGTTTCAGACTTTCGTCTTTACCGAACAGATATACGGCTTCGACCGCGCCGACCGGCGTGCATTGCTTGCCCGTCAGAGCCGTGCGCACAGGCCATAAAAACTGCCCGTTTTTCATGCCAAGCTTTTCGGGAACGGCCAAAAGCGTGTTGTGTACGGCTTCCACAGACGACCAGTCCGTCATTTCCGATATGACTTTTTTCGCTTCTTCCAAAGCTTTCAACGCGATTTCCGGCGTCGTTTTCATTTTTTTGTGTACGTACATTTCGATATCGTATTCCGGCAGAACGTCAATAAAATCGACAGCTTCCGGAATTTCGTTTAAAACGTTGACGCGCGGCTGGACGCATTTGGACAACACGGCCAGATCAATATCGCGTTTAACGGCGTCTTTATAGTACGGCAAAGCCAGCTCATGGAATTTTTCGGGAGCCAAAGCACGCACATAAACTCCGTTCATCCATTTCAGTTTTTCAATATCGAAAATCGCGGGCGATTTGTTGATGCCTTCAATATTGAAAATCTTTTCCAGTTCGGCCATTGAAAAGATTTCTTCGTCGTTTTTGGCGCTCCAGCCCAGCAGGATAATGTAATTCACGATCGCTTCGGGCAGATAACCTTTGGCGACCAGATCCTGAAACGAGGCGTCGCCGTTGCGTTTGGACAGTTTGTTGTGTTCGTCCTTCATAATCGGCGGCAAATGCACATACGTCGGAATATCCCACCCGAACGCCTGATACATCAGGTTATATTTCGGCGTGGAAGACAAATATTCGTTGCCGCGCAAAACGTGCGTGATTTTCATTAAATGATCGTCAACGACATTGGCAAAGTTATAGGTCGGCAGTCCGTCCGACTTTAATAAAATGCCTTCGTCCAGCGTTTTGGCTTCAACCGTGACATGGCCGTAAACACAATCGTCAAAGGAAACAGTTCCCTTCGGGTCAATCGTCTGGCGCACGGTATATTTTTCCCCCGCAGCAATGCGTTTGCGGGCTTCTTCAACGCTTAAACGTTTGCACGGATCGCGAAACTTAAAAGGAATTCCGGCTTCTTCGCAGGCTTTGCGCTGGCTTTCCAGCTCTTCTTCGGAACAAAAACAGTAATGCGCCCCGCCCAGATCAACCAGCTTGTCGGCATATTCTTTATAAATCGGCTTGCGTTCCGACTGGACATAAGGCCCGTAATCCCCGCCGACGTCCGGCCCTTCGTCGTGGCGCAGACCGACCATCTGCATGGTTTTGTAAATAATATCAACGGCGCCGTCCACATAACGTTCCTGATCGGTGTCTTCGATACGCAGAATAAACTTTCCGCCGGCGCTTTTGGCGACCAGATATTCGTACAAAGCGGTACGCAAATTGCCGATGTGCATATATCCCGTCGGCGAAGGAGCAAATCTGCTTCTGACTTCCATAAGACAAATCCTTTTCTTTAAAAAAATATTTTTTAAAATCTGTATCCGAATATGGTTAAAAGTCAAGCGCTTTGACTACGTCCGGCGAAGGAATTCTCAACAACGCCTTTTTTTTAAACGGGCAAAATAAACGCCGGCGCCGATCATATCCGCCAAAAACCAGCCGATCGGCACGGAAACCCAGATGCCGATAACGCCGACGCCGCTCAGCGAAGACAGCCAATAGGCCAACGCGACGCGCGTTCCCAATGAAACGACCGTCAGAATGACGGACATGCCCGGCTGATTAATGGCCCGGTAATACCCGTACAACAAAAACAAAATACCGATCCCGACATAACAAGCCCCCTCGATCCGCAGATACTGCACGCCGACAGCCACAATATCGGTTTCGGACGGATCAATAAAAAGGCACATCAGCTCTTCGGCAAATCCGAAAACAACGCCGCTGATCATCAGGCAGAAAACAATGCTGGCGGTCAAAGCGCTTTTTATGCCTTTTCTGATACGTTGTACCTGTCCCGCGCCGTAATTCTGCGCCACAAAGGTCGAAAAAGCATTGCCGAAATCCTGAACGGGCATATAGGCAAAAGAATCGATTTTCACAGCCGCGGCAAACGCTGCCATGACGACGGCGCCAAAGCTGTTAATCAGTCCCTGCACCATTAAAATGCCAAAATTCATAATGGATTGCTGCACGCTGGTTAAAACGGACAAATTCAATATTTGCGACAAGCTATGTTTATTCCAGCACATATCTGCTTTGGCGGGCAGCAGCTGCGGGAATTTTTTATAAATATAAATCAGAATGCCGATCCCCGAAACAAACTGCGATACAACGGTAGCCATTGCCGCGCCGGCGACCCCCATATGCAAAGACAAGACGCAAACCAAATCCAAAATAATATTCAAAACGGCGGACACGGCCAAAAAGACCAAAGGCACAAACGAATTTCCGATGGCGCGCAAGATATTGGCAAAATAATTATATAAAAAAGTCGCCGGTATTCCCGCATAAATAATCAACAAATAGGTACGCATCAACGGCTGGACGTCATTTGGCACCCGCAGCACGCGCAAAGTAAAATCCATACACGCATAAACCAGAACGTTTAAAACGGCGGTAATCCCGCAAATCAGCACAAAAGACATAAAAACACACTGACGCATGCGGTCATATTCTTTTCTGCCATACTGCATGGAAACGGCGGCGCCGCTGCCCATGCACAACCCCAAAATGACAGAGCTTAAAAAAACCATTAACGTATAGGCAGACCCGACCGCCGCCAAAGCCCGCGCGCCCAAAAACCGCCCGACCACCCATGTGTCGGCAACATTGTACGTCTGTTGCAGCAAATTGCCGAACATCAGCGGCAAAGCAAACAGAATCATATTAGCGCTGATGGAACCTTTGGTTAAATCCCGCTGCATGACAGCTTAATCCCCGGCCTTATCGCGCAAAAAAATTTTTATTTTTTCAACCGCTTCTTTCAGTCCCAGTTTTTCGACCGGCACGCCTTCGGGAAAAGCGCCGAGCGTTTCGCTGGGCACGGCGCGGTCCAGCAGAACAAATACGCCTTTATCGTCCTTTTTGCGGATCAGACGGCCGAACGCCTGACGCAGCTTCATGCGCACCAGCATCAGGTTATAGGCTTCCCCCGTTTCGCCGAAAGCCGCCTTTCTGGCTTTATGCGCGATATCGGGGCGGTGCCACGGCACGCGGTCGAAAACAATCATGCGCAGCGATTTTCCCGGCACGTCAATCCCGTCCCTGACCGCGTCCGTCCCCAACAGGCAGGATTCTTCCTGCGCTTTGAAAATATCCAGCAAAGTCTGCAAATTCACCGTATCAATATGCTGCGCCAACAACGGCAAGCCGGCGTCCGCCAAGGGGTCTTTGATGCGCTGATAAACGGCTTTCAACCGTTTAATCGCGGTAAAGATTCCCAAAGCGCCGCCGTTCGCCGCCAAAAACAATTCGCGGTAAGCCGCCGCCACCTGCGCCGGATCGGATTTATCAACGTCAGTCACAATGATAACACGCGCGTTATTCGCATAATCAAACGGCGAATCAAAATCCGCCCGCGTTAAATCAAACGGCAGATCCGCAGATTCAAAATGCGCCGTTCCCGTCCGTTTCGCGGCAATATTCCAGTCTTTTTCGGCATCGCCGCTTTTATCCGCCAGCGTCGCCGAAGTCATTAAAACGCCGTGCGCCGTCTGGCGCAAAACATGGGCGAACGGAAAAGTCGGATCAATCCAATGCCTGTGATAGCCGACGTCCGCGTCAAATCCGTCCATGCGCGTAATTTCCAACCAGTCGACAAAATCGGCGGGTGTTTTTAAATTCAGCTGTTCCAGCATAATGCGCCACACGGCCAGCGGTTCCGCCGCCGTTTTTCGCAGCGACCGCAGGACGGCGGTATATCTTTGTTTGTCGGCCGTTTCAATAT
>JAJXEL010000005.1:27797-31698 GCA_021639925.1 Alphaproteobacteria bacterium
CTTTTTCTTCCAACAGTTTCACGTCGCCGTAAAGCGTCAAGGCCGTATCCGTCAATTCCGGCGCGGCGGGACGCGGATCACATTCCAGCGAATACAAAGCGTCCACCTGTTCCGCCCGCGCGTTGACCTGACGGTAGACCTGCGTTAAAAACTTTTCGAAATTTCCCTGCGGCGTTCTGTTTTTCAATCGGGACAAAGCATTCATTCGCGGCAGAAAAGAGGCCGATTCCGCGACTTCCTGCGTTATGGCGCCGATATCCGGCGCGACCAGAGTCAGGTCTTCGATCCTGCGGCGAATGCCTTGCGCGCGTCCCGTATGGCGGCGGTCGTCCGCCCCTAAAAGGCACCGCCGCATTTCCAACCCTTCGCGCAGATTGATTTCGCCCGCGAACACACCGTCCGCCGCGTTAAACAGCTGGTGCGCTTCGTCAAAAACATAGCGTGTCGGCAAAACAACGTCTTCCGCCGCGCCGGCCAGCTGAGTCATCACCAAAGCATGATTGGCGATCACGATTTTGGCATGCCTGCTGCGGCGCAGAATTTTTTCAATAAAGCACTTTTTATAATGCGGACACTGCGCGTAAATACATTCGCCGCGCTGATCGGCCAGATTGGCCAGCCCCTGTTTATTCAACAGATCCCCCAGCCAGCCCGGAAAGTCGCCGCCGCTTAAATCGCCGTCTTTGGTTTTGGAAATCCAGCGCGCGATCAATCCCAAAGGAACGGCGGAAGCCGGCTGCTGCGGAATCCGGCCGACCGCTTCGGCAAAATTCAGCAGACACAAATAATTTTCACGCCCTTTGCGCACGGCAACATTGCGCCGTTTCACCTGCGGATCGGGATATAAACGCGACAGCTCCCTTTCCAGCTGGCGCTGCAAATTGCGCGTATACGTACTGATCCAGACCGATCCCGCGTTTTTTTCCACCCAGACCGCCGCCGGCGCCAGATATCCCAGCGTTTTGCCGATTCCCGTTCCGGCCTGCGCCAGAACGGCGGCGGGAACTTCCTTGTCCGAACGCGGATCAAAAGCCTTCGCGGCCGTTTTGGCATAGGCGAACTGATCGGCTCTGTCTTCCAAAACAAAATCCCTGACCGGCACGGCCAGCAGCTCTTTTAATTTGTTTTCCGCTTCGCTTTCTTCGACCGGCTGCGTTCCGGCCGGCATACCGGGACCGGTTTCCTGCCATTCGGCCAGCCTGTCCCATACGGCAAATCCGGTCAGCCCGGCAATGCCGGCCGTTTCCGGGCTGCGCCCCAAAGCGGCCAAAACGTCCGCGCCCCAGATCCAGCCGCCTTCGCGCGTCATCGTCAAAGCCAGCGCCGCGGCGCTTTTGCGTTCTTCAATATCAAACGCGGCCAGCTTTCCCAGCAAAACGCGCGTAATCGAAAACAATGCTTTCGCTTCTTCAATCGCGTTTTTGGGAAGGGAAACGTTTAAAGCCTCCGCCAGCCCGCGCGTCGTCGGCACGACGTTTACCGCGGGACAGACAAAAGCGAACAATTCCAAAACGTCTAACACGGTTTTCGGCATTTGCCGGCCCAGCCTTCCGCGCATCAAAGACCGGTTGCACAGCAGCACCGGCGCCCCGTCTGTTTGGCGGAAAACCTGAGCCGCGGCAATCACGCGGACGTCCTGCCCGTCCGCCGTTGCCAAAACAAAATCCCTTAATCCCGCCGCCATTGCCAGTGGACGCTTTTCCGCCACGTTTTTTAATCCTTAAAGAGTTTACAAATCTTTTTATTCATTATAAGTATGTTATAACCTTATTGGAATCAAACAGAAAAGAGAGAATTAAAAATGACTTCTGATTCAAACATCGCAATGACAGCCAACGCCTGGCCGTTTGAAGAAGCGCGCGCTTTGTTTAACGAAAAACTGGGCGGTAAAGTTCCCGAAAAAGGCTATGTCTTGTTTGAAACGGGTTACGGCCCGTCCGGGCTGCCGCACATCGGCACGTTCGGCGAAGTCGCCAGAACGACAATGGTCATGAATGCGTTTAAAACGCTTTATCCCGGTATTCCCGTCCGCCTGTTTTGCGTTTCCGACGACATGGACGGTCTGCGCAAAGTCCCCGACAACATTCCGAACAAGGAAATGGTCGGACAGTATCTGGGCAAGCCTTTGACAAAAATCCCCGACCCGTTCGGCTGTCATGACAGCTTCGGGCATCATAATAATAACTGTCTGAAAGCTTTTCTGGACGCTTTCGGCTTTGAATACGAATTTAAATCCGCTACGGAACTGTATACGGCGGGCGTTTATGACAAAGCATTGCTGAAGGTTTTGGAAAACTATGAAAAAGTCATTAACGTTATCCTGCCGACTTTGGGCGAAGAACGCCGCGCGACCTATTCTCCTTTCCTGCCGATCAGCCCGAAAACAGGCAACGTCCTGCAAGTCGCGATCACAAAAACCGACAAAGAAAACGGCACGGTTTCCTTTATTGACGAAGACGGTACGGAAACAACCGTTCCCGTGACCGGCGGACACTGCAAACTGCAATGGAAAGCCGACTGGGCGATGCGGTGGTACGCTTTGGACGTCGATTATGAAATGTCGGGCAAAGACCTGATGGAATCGGTTAAGCTGTCCGGCAAAATCTGCCGCATTTTAGGGGGCGTTCCGCCGAAAAACCTGACGTATGAACTGTTCCTGGACGAAAAGGGTGAAAAGATTTCCAAATCCAAAGGCAACGGCCTGTCTATGGAAGAATGGCTGAAATACGCGCCGGCGGAATCTTTGTCGCTGTTTATGTACCAGAAACCGAAAACGGCAAAACGCCTGTATTTTGACGTTATTCCCCGCGCGACGGACGAATATCTGAACTTTATCGGCGCATACGCCCGTCAGGAAGACAAAGACAAATTCAACAACCCCGTCTGGCATATTCACAACGGTAATCCGCCGAAACCGGAAACGGGATTATCCTTCGGCATTTTGTTAAATCTGGTCAGCGTCTGCCATTCCGACGATCCGAAAGTCATCTGGAATTATGTTTCCCGTTACGCCCCCGGCGCAACAGCCGAAAAATGCCCGACATTGGCGCGTTTGATTCCGTATGCGGTAGCGTATTATAACGATTTCGTCAAACCGTCGCAGAAATACCGCGCGCCGGCAGGAACGGAAACGGCGGCTTTGAACGACCTGAAAACCGCTTTGGAAACCATGGCCGCCGATACGTCCGCGGAAGATATCCAAACCGCCGTTTACGAAATCGGCAAAAAATATTATCCCGATGATTTAAAGGGCTGGTTCAAAGTAATGTACGAAACGCTTTTAGGACAATCAACCGGGCCGCGCATGGGATCGTTCATCGCGTTGTACGGCGTCAAAGAATCCGTCGCCCTGATTGACGACGCCTTAAACGGCCGGCTGGCAAACTGATGAATGCGCCGGATCTGGTCGAACTGAAAGAAAACGACTATATCAGTATCCGCCTGATGTACGCTTCACCGTATAATATGGCGGGCGTTGACGCTTATCACCATTTCGGGCTGGGCGAACGGTGCTTTGCCCGGCCGGAACTGGCAGACGCTCTGACACGGCTGGAACAGCCATTGAAGCAGCGCCGCCTGAAATTAAAAATCTTTGACGCTTACCGTCCGCCCGCGGCGCACGATTACCTCAGCGCCCGCGTGCCGGTCAAAGGATTGTTTGCAGAAACGGCGGAACTTTCCATGCACTGCCGCGGCATAGCCGTCGACGTCTGCCTGACCGATGAAAATAACAAAGAATTGTTATTTCCGACAGCCGTCGACGCTTATACGCCGGAATACGCGGAACAACTGTCACAGGGAATTACGGAACCGTATTTTCGGCATTTGCAAAAGGCTGATTACGCCTGCGCCGACCTGCCGCGGGAAGCGGTTCAAAACAGATCATTGCTTTGTTCATTGA
>JAJXEL010000006.1:0-1362 GCA_021639925.1 Alphaproteobacteria bacterium
ATACCGCACGGCGGTCAAATGTCAACAAACGTATCCCTGAAGAGATATTGATTTTTACTGTTTTATTCTTATATTAATCCCGGAAAAGGAGAAAAATCATGACCAAAATAGTTTATTTCAACGCCTCCGAAATTACACGCGATTATTATAAAAACAATCCTCTGCCGATCAAAGCCGAAACCGTTTTTATGGAAAAAAGCCCCGCGGATCTGACGGCGGAAGAATTAAAAAAAGTTTCCGACGCCGACGTTATGTCCGTCTTTGTGCACGCCGTTGACGTCGGCGCGCGGGTTTTGGCCCAGTTCCCGAATTTAAAGCTGATCGCTTTGCGTTCGACGGGATACAACAACGTTGACCTGGCTTATTGCCGTGAACATAACATAGAAGTCGTCAACGTTCCCGGGTACGGCGATTCAACGGTGGCGGAATTTACTTTTGGCTTGTTGATTGACGTGACGCGCAAAATCAGCCGGTCTTTCCGCGCCGTACAGGAAGCCCACGTCGATACCGACCATTATCTGGGATTTGATTTAAAAGGCAGAACGATCGGCATCATCGGCACGGGCGCGATCGGCCGTTATGTCGCCAAAATTGCCAAAAGCTTTGATATGACGATTTTGGCCTATGATCCCTACCCCAATCCGAAATTTGCCGAAGAATACGATTTTAAATATGTCGATCTGCCGGAAATGTTTGCGAACGCGGATATTATTTCCCTGCATTGTCCGTTGACAAAAGAAAATTACCACCTGCTGGACGAAGCGGCCTTTGAGCAGATGAAAAAAGGCGTCGTCATCATCAATACCGCGCGCGGCGAACTGATCGACACCGAAGCGTTGTTCAAAGCTTTGTCCAACGGAAAAGTCTATGGCGCTGGATTAGACGTTTTGGAATACGAATCTGCATTAATTCATGATGATTTATACTTATCGGCGTTAAACGCGCGCGAATCGGATTCTTTGCTGCGTTCGCTGATCAACCTCAGAATGCTGCAGTTAAAGAACGTCATCATTACGCCGCACGTCGCGTTTAATTCCATTGACGCGGTGCACCGTATTCTGAAAACGGCCGATGACAACATCATCGCGTTTCTAAACGGCAAAACCGTCAATTCCGTTTTAAACAAATAAGCGAAAGAAAAAAAGCCCCGGCAATCCCGGGGCTTTTTCTTTAACCTTGATTTACAGCGCCACTTCAACGTTGATTTTCAGGGAATAGGCCTTGTCAATTTTGTTTTGATCCGTTTCTTCCGGAAACGTATATCCCGCCGCGGCGCCGATCGACAACGTATCATTCGCATTAAAGGACGCTTCGCCGGAAACGGAACGGGGTTTGTTTTTCAAATCCCTGACCGGTTCCCAT
>JAJXEL010000006.1:1372-31209 GCA_021639925.1 Alphaproteobacteria bacterium
TTTTTCCGCGTCGTTCGCGGGAATTGTTTCCGCGGCGGCCGGTTCTTTTTCAAACGGTTTTTCATCATTCAGGACTTTTCTGGCGTCATTAAAAGAATCGTTTTGCGCCAACCGGGTTAAAACGGAATAATCCATTGCCAGAACGAACGGTTTTTCAAAACCGGAAGCCGCAGCATGATTGACCGCCGTCAAAAACAAAACAGCGGATAAAAACAACAGCTTCATGACAAACCTCCTTTCCGTTGGGGCAAGTTTTCCCCGGCACTTATAGATAATAGGTTTCTTTTTTGTTAAAAGAGAATAACTTATTTTTTCTGATTGTTACACAGCGCGATAAATGCTGCTTCGGAAAGGGTTGAAATTCCTAATTCCTGCGCCTTTTTTGCTTTAGAGCCGGCGTCTTCGCCCAAAACGACAAAATCCGTTTTTTTCGAAACCGATCCGGCAACCTTTGCCCCGGCGGCCAGCGCTTTTGCTTTGGCTTCACTGCGCGTCAGCGTCGGCAGAGTCCCCGTAAAAACAACCGTCCTGCCGGCCAAAGGGTGATCGCTTGGCGCCGGCGGTTCGAAATCATGCACGGCAATCAATCCCAATAACCGCAAAACTTCCGAACGATTATGCTCTTCCGCAAAAAAGTCCAGCAGTTCCTGCGCGACAACGGCGCCGATGCTTTCGATTGCCGTTAATTCCTGATAAGCCTCCGATTCTTTATCCCGCGCCAAATCCGCCTGCGCCATCAATTCCGTCATGCTCAAATAGTGGGCGGCCAGCAGCCGCGCCGTCGCCTGCCCGATCTGCGGAATTCCCAGCGCGAATAAAAATTTGTCCAGCCCGACGCCGTTTCGCACCTTTCTGATCGAAGCGAACAGGTTGTCCGCGGACTTGTCCCCCCAGCCTTCCAGCTTGCGGATTTCCGCGCCGTAACGCGTTTCCAGTTCAAAAATATCGCCCGGCGTTTTTATCCACCCGCGTTCAAAAAAGAACTGCGTGTTTTTCGATCCGAATCCTTCGATGTTCAAAGCGTCGCGGGAAACAAAATGTTTTAATTGCTCAACCGCCTGCGCCGGACAGACCAGACCGCCGGAACAACGCTGCGCCGCTTCGTCTTCGTCACGCACGACATGCGACCCGCATACCGGGCAAAGCGTCGGGAAAACAAACGGCTGCGATTCTGCGGGACGCTTTTCCAAAATAACGCGCACGACCTGCGGAATAACGTCGCCGGCGCGCTGAATGACGACATGATCGCCGACGCGGATATCTTTGCGCCGGATTTCGTCTTCGTTATGCAGGGTCGCGTGCGACACCATCACCCCGCCGACGTTGACCGGTTCCAAATCGGCCACCGGCGTTAAAACGCCCGTCCGCCCGACCTGAACCCGGATATTTTTCAAAACCGTCTGCGCCTGTTCGGCCGGGAACTTATGCGCCGTCGCCCAGCGCGGCGAACGCGCTACAAAACCCAAACGTTCCTGATAATCGCGCCGGTTAACCTTATACACCGCGCCGTCAATGTCATACGCCAGCCCGGAACGCCGTTCCCCCAGATTTTTAAAATAAGCGATGATTTCGTCCGCGTCCGCGCACAGCCTGTTTTCGGGATTGACGGGAAAGCCCCATTCTTTAATTTTGTTTAAAAAGCCTTCGTGCGTCGTCCATTTTTCTTCGGACACTTCGCCGAACGTATAACCGAACAAAGACAAACGGCGCCGGCGCGTAATTGACGGATCCAGCTGGCGCAGGGAACCGGCCGCCGCGTTGCGCGGATTGGCGAACGTTTTTTTCCCGGCTTCCGCCTGCGCCTGATTTAAAGCGAAAAAGTCCGCTTTGTTCATAAAAACTTCGCCCCTGATTTCCAGGCGTTCGGGAATGTCCGAATTTAAAAGATCCCCGCCGCGCAGCGTCAAAGGCAAATCTTTAATCGCCTTTAAATTTTCGGTAATGTCTTCGCCGACCGCGCCGTCGCCGCGGGTTGCGCCGCGGACAAATTTGCCGTTGACGTACAAAGCGGAAAACGACAGCCCGTCCAATTTCGGTTCCGCCATAAATTCCAGCGGATCCGTTTCGGACAATCCCAGAAAACGGCGGATACGGTCAATAAATTCATAAACGTCTTCGTTGGTAAAAACATTGGCTAAAGACAACATCGGCACGGTATGGACAACTTTTTCAAAATCGTCCGAAGCCTTTGCCCCGACACGTTTGGAAGGCGAATCATCGCGGACCAGATGCGCGAAACGTTTTTCTATTTCTTCGTTGCGCCGTTTTAAAGCGTCATATTCGGCGTCTGTCATCAAAGGTTCGTCGTTTTGATAATACGCCCGGTCCAAATCGGCCAGCGTTTTAGCCAGCCGCGCCAATTCGGCAGAGGCTTCCAATTCCGTTAACTCCGCCACGGGGATCTGTGTCATCGGATTTTGCTCCTGTTTTTCAGCAATTCGTCCGCCGCCGCGCGCGAAGCGTCCGTTACCTTTGCCCCGGCCAGCATACGCGCGATTTCTTCGCGCCGCGACGCATCGTCCAGCTCAACAACCGCCGTTAAGACTTTTCCGGGTTCGGCTTCGGATTTTTGAACGCGGAAATGATGCGCCCCGAAAGAAGCGACCTGCGGGGAATGCGTGATCGTCAACACCTGGCAGTCCTGCGTTGCCAGCCGCGCCAGCCGTTCGCCGACCGCCGTCGCCGTCGCGCCGCCGATCGCGGAATCCACTTCGTCAAAAACCAGCGTCGGAATTTTTTCCGCCGCCGCCAGATTGACTTTTAACGCCAGCATAAACCGTGCCAGCTCTCCGCCCGACGCGATTTTCGCAATCGGCGCCAAAGGCAGCCCCGTATTCGTTGACGCCGTAAACACGACTCTGTCCATACCTTCGGCGTTCCACAGGTTTTCGGGCAGCTGTTCTATCTGCGTTTTAAAAACGGCTTTGTCCAACTTCAAAGGCGGCAACTCGTTTGCCACCGCCGTATCCAGCTTTTCGGCCGCTTTGCGCCGAGCCGCCGACAACCGGCGCGCCGATTCCAAATAATCCAGACGCAGGTTTTCCTCTTCTTTTGCCAGCCGGATCAGATCTTCGCCGCCTTTTTCAAGGCTGCCGAGCCGCCGTTCAAAGCCGGCCAGCAGTTCCGGCAGTTCGTCCGCCGTCACTTGATGCTTGCGTGCCAGTGCCCGCAGAGCGAACAGACGTTCTTCCACGGCTTCCTGAGCTCTGGGATCAAAGTCCAGTTCGTCGCAGTACGATTCGACCAAAGCGGCGTTTTCGTTTAATTCCGCCATAA
The DNA here is from genome assembly GCA_021639925.1 of Alphaproteobacteria bacterium. Lineage (GTDB taxonomy): Bacteria > Pseudomonadota > Alphaproteobacteria > CAAGCB01 > CAG-977 > UBA11549. Next base: position 4,649 of record JAJXEL010000006.1, read on the forward strand.
TCCGGCCAAGCGAATCGATCACCGCGTCGAAGCGTCCTTCGCTGTAACGCGCCAGATTTTCCAGCTGCCGCTGCGCCTGACGCAAAGCCCTGTCCAGCCCGTCGTCCGACAAAGCGGCGCGCGCGCTGTTTAATCCTTCGGCGATTTTTTCGGCGTTCATCATTAAAGCCCGCCGGTCGCCCAGTTCTTTTTCTTCGCCGGGCTGCGGATTAAACTGCCGCAGTTCGTCAACCGAATGGCGCAGAAAATCTTCTTCGGCCTGCGCTTTTTCCAAATCGGCCTGCGCGGCCTGTTTTTCGGCGGTTTTATCCTGCCAGGCCTGATAAGCCGCCTGTGTTTTTTGTTTTAATTCTTCCAGCCCGCCGTAAGAATCCAAAACCCCGCGGTGCGTCGCCGTATTTAACAGCCCGTGCGTTGCAAACTGGCCGTGAATTTCGACCAGCAGATCTCCCGCCTGGCGCAGCAAAGCGGCGCTGACCGCCTGATCGTTGATAAAAGCGCGGCTTTTGCCGTCAGCGGAAACAACGCGGCGCAAAAACAAAGGTTCGCCCGGTTCGAAATCCAGCCCCTGTTCGTTCAAAAGATCAAAAACGGCATGATTTTCCGGCAAAACAAACTCGGCGCCGACCGACAGCTGTTTCGCCCCGTGACGCACCAGAGAACTGTCCGACCGCGCCCCTGCCGCCAAAGCCAGCGAATCCAGCAAAATCGACTTTCCCGCGCCCGTTTCGCCGGTAAACGCGCACAGTCCGCCGGCAAAATCCAAATCCAGCTTTTCAATTAAAACAACGTCTCGGATTGACAAACGCGACAACACGGCGGCGGCCTCTTTTATTCTTTCGCAATACTGTCGGGAACATGCTTTTTCATCAAAGCATAAGCCCTTTTGTACCACGGGCCGGACGGATAATTATACCCCAGCACGGCAGCGCTTTTCCGCGCTTCGGAATCCAGCCCCAAAATCAGGTACGTTTCCGTCAGGCGGTACAAAGCCTCTTGAACATGGCGGGTCGTCTGATAGTTATGAACGACATTGGCAAACCTGTTCATCGCCGCGATATGTTCGCCGCGCCGAAGGTAAAAACGCCCGATATTGACTTCCTTTGCCGCCAGATAATCCTTTGCCAGCACGATTTTGATTTCAGCATCGGCCGCATACGGCGTTTGAGGGAAACGGCGGACAACTTCGGTCAATGCGTCCAGCGCCATCTGCGTCATTTTTTGATCCCTGTCCGTATCGGACAGCTGCGCATAATAACACAGCGCTTTTAAATAATAGGCGTACGGCGCGAACTGATTGCCCGGATACAGCTGCAAAAACCTGTCCAGCACAATAACGGAATCGTCATATTCGCGTTTAATATAATAAGTAAAAGCCAGCATAATCTGCGCCCTTAACGCCCATCTGGAATACGGATAATACCTGTCGATTTCATCAAAAGCCGAAATCGCTTTTGTGTATTCATGTTCTTTAACCAACAGATCCAAAGCGTGATTATACAGCGTTTCCGGCGGCGTTGTTTCGGGATCAAGCGCCGTTTTTGCAGCGCATGAAGACAACAGCAGAACCGCCGCCGTCCCGGCCGCCAAAAAGATCAGTCTTGATTTTTTAAAAAAACACATATTAACGTCCCGTCGCAACAAACCGATATTTTCTTATAACTGTTTTATCAAAAGGCGGGCAACCTGTCTAAAAATTATAATTCGTCAGACACGTTTTCGACTGCATAAACGGCCGCCACGCTTCGGAAATAAAGCTGCGGTTATCTTTGCCCGTCGTGAACATCGCCGCCATGTCGTAACCGACCGTCCCGGCGTTAACGATCGCCGCTTCGGACTGAACGCCGTCCATTGACGAAAAATATCCGATTTCTTTTAAATCATTGGAAAAAATACAGGACAGCAAAGTCTGTGAAAAAGCATTCACGCCGGCGACGGCTTCCTTCAGATCGTCATAGCGCATAACGTACAATACCGGCGCCAGCAGTTCCGTTTTTACCGTTTCGGTCTGCGACGGCATTTCCACAACAGCCGGCTGAACATAATAAGCATGCTCATACAGCCCGACGTCAATCCGGTTTCCTCCGAAAATCCGGCCGCCTTCCAGCTTCGCCTGTTCCAAAGACAAACGCATGTTGTCAAACGCCGCTTTGTCAATCAAAGGACCGACCTGGCTTTGGCGTTCGAACGGCGAATTGACATAAACCGTATTAAACGCCGTTTTTAACTGCCCGACGACCTCGTCATAAACCGAAGAATGACAAAACAGGCGGTGCAGCGACGTGCAGCGCTGTCCCGCGTCGGCGATTGCCGAATGCAGCAGCTGGTCAATCGTAAACGGAATATCCGCCGACGGCGTAACAATCGCGGCATTGTTTCCCCCGATTGACAAAATACTGCGCCCCAGTCTTTGGCCGACTTTGCTTTGCAGGCCGCGCGCCATAACCGGAGACCCCGTCGCGCACAACAGCGGGATATCCCTGCTTTCAGCCATAACGACAGAATCTTCGTGATTACAAATCACGATCTGCGACAAATATTCGGGGCAGTTGGCAAAAGAACGCGCCTTTGCCCGCCGCAGCATCGAATTGACGGCAAACGCCGTCAGCGTCGCTTTGCGCGACGGCCGCCAGATAACGGAATTGCCGCAAACCAAAGCGATCAGCGCATTTAAAATCCAAACGCGCAGCGGAAAGTTAAACGACGTAATGACAACGACGGGCCCGATCGGCTGCCAGACTTCGGAAACCACCAGATTGCGACTTTGCGTCGGCACGGAAAACCCCGACATGCGGTGCTGCATGTCCGCGATCATATCGCAGATTTTGATCGACCGCTGGACTTCCTTTAACGCCGTCGCGTACACTTTCCCCGTTTCAATGACAATCAGTTCGGCCAGTTCTTCTTTTTGGGCGCGCAATTCTTCCCCGAACAGGCGCAACAGTTCGCCGCGATCACCGGGCGCAACCAGCCGCCATTCTTCAAAAGCCCGTTTCGAACGCTGAATGATCGTTTTGATCTGTTCGGCGTCATTCAACGGAAAAGACGCGATCTGTTCCCCCGTTACAGGCGAATAATCAACGCAGTTCCCGCTGGAAATAAACTCCAGATCCAGGTTCAGGCGTTTAACAATTTCCGCGACACGATTAAACATGAACGGCCGGTTACTCTAAGAAAATCGGACGAATCGGCAGCCCTTCGGCCAGCAGCTCTTCTTCCTTGATTTCGATAAAGCCGTCTTTTTTCACTTCCAGATCGGCGCGGTACACGGAATCGCCGTACAGCATGATAACGTCCAAATTAAAACCGTCGGCGGTTTCGGTAACCTTTGCCGGGCGGATCAGATGCGTGACTTCTTTGCGCTGCTGCGGGGTCGGCGTATCCGTAAAGGTATCTTCGTCAACCTTTTCAACCAGGCGCAGGGTTCCCTGTTCCGTCTGAACGGCGTCCAAGACGAACGCGGCGTAAGGAACGACCGTCTGCGCGTTCAAAATCAGTCCGCCGCGGGCGTTGTTTTCAAAAATCGGATCGCGCGTTCCGTCCATTTTGACGACTTCGGCGCCATCGCCCGAACCGTTGATCAGATAATGCATCGTCACCGGCGGAATAGAAGAAAACGTTGTTGCCTGCAGCAATTTGAAATTGGAATAAAAAGGCAGTTCGGCAATCGTTAAATGCGAACGGCCCGGGGTAAACATGTCAAAGGAAGACAACGCGTTAATTTTTTTAATTAAAACCTCGGTTTCCGAATCGGGAATTTCATTCCAGTTATACTGGGGCATTTGTTTTCTCCATATCTGTGTCACAAAAAGTAAAGCGATCAGGAAGATCCCTAACACACTGCACAGAATTTTAGTCTTTCTTCTTATCATTGTCCAGTTTTCAGTTTGATTTTTCAGTTGTTTTTTCGGCGGTGACCAAAATTCCGGCGACATTTGATTCTTTTTCCCGGCGCAGATTTTCTTCCGACAGGCGGATATTTTCAAATCCCGCCCGCGCCAGCGCTTTTTCAACATACGGCGGGAAATGGGCGAAACGCCCCGACGGCCGCAGAACAAAATCCGCCTCGGAATCAAGTTTTTCCGCCGTAAAGAACACGCTGCCGCCGGGCGCCAGAGCTTTGAACGCCGCAGATAAAAGCGTTTCCAGATCGCCGAAATAACAAACGACGTCCGCCAGAACAATCAAATCGAAAGCGGCCGGATTTTCGCTGCAAAACCTTGTAATATCCGCGGTTTGTAAAGTATCGTACAATCCTTTTTCACAAGCGGCGGCGATCATTTTTTCAGACAAATCAATCCCCGCCAGCGTTTTGGCGTGCGGTTTTAAAACGGCGGCGTTCAGCCCCGTGCCGCAGCCCGCGTCCAGAATACGCAGCCCCGACGGTTTGTCCCGCATGTAAACCGCCAGCAAATCCGGCACGCGGTAATCAATTTTACGAACGGCGGCTTCAAAGGAATCCGCAAAAGAATCAAACAATTCCCTGACATATTCGTCCGCGGCGCGGTCGGGCGTTTTTCCTTCAAACGCGGCGCAGACATGCGCGGCGACCGGATTGTCCGGAAAAAACTGTTTCCATTTTTGCGCCAGCTTAACGGCCGTTTCTTTCGCATCTTCTTCTTTGGCAGTATACAAATCATACAACGCCTGCGCCAGGTAATGATGAATCTTCGTCAAAGACGGATCCAACGCCAGCGCGTTAAAATACAGCCCGACAGCTTCGGCGGGATCACCGGCTTCTTTAACGGCCATTGCCAGATTGGAACATGTTTCGGCCTGCTTCGGGTTAATGATAAAAGCTTTGCGGTAACATTCCAAAGCTTCTTCAAAACGTTCGTGATCGTACAGCAACGCGCCGAGGTTGTTATACGCCGAAGCAAACTGCGGATCCAGCCTGACCGCTTTTTTGTAATCGTCTTCGGCCTGCCAGTGTTTGCCGAATTTCACATAAACGTTCGCCCGGTTGTTATAAGCGTCGGCAAAAGACGGATCCAGTTCTATCGCCCGGCAATAAGCGTGAAAAGCGTCGTCCGGACGGTCCAGCCGTTCAAACGTAATGCCGATCCCGTTCAAATAAACCGGATTGTCCGACAGCGACAAAGCCTTTTCATATTGTTCCAGCGCCTGTTCAAAACGCCCGGCCAGCCGGTGGGTAACCGCGCGCTGGGCATAGGCTTCCGCATAAGCGGGATCCGCCTCGACCGCCCTGTCCAGCAGCGCCATCGCTTTGTCCGAATCCCCTTCGTCGCGTTCGATCAATGCCAGATTCACATAGGCCGACGCAAAATCCGGACGCATTTCGACCGCTTTTTGAAACAAACGCCGCGCTTCGGCCGTATCCCCTTCAAACCGGTAGATAATGCCCATGTTGTGGTATGTTTCCGGGTACGCGTCGTTTCGCGCCAGGACGGACCTGTAATGTTCCAAAGCTTCTTTGGGGTGGCCGGCGTCCTGCAGCGCCTGCGCCAGCGTAAATTCATAAGCGTCCGTTCCCGGCGACAGACGGACGGCTTTGTATAACAGCTCGATTGCCGAATCGAACGATTTTTTCCGCATGGCGATCATGCCCAGCAAATGCAGCAGATCGGTATGTTCGGGATTTATTTCCAAAAGCCGGCGGTAAACGGCCTCCGCTTCGTCCAGTTTCCCCTGTTCGTGCAGGCGCACGGCGTTTTGAAAAACAAAATCGAATGACATAAATATCTGCTCCGGAATCATAAGGAAAAATTGACTTATAATTTATGCGAGTCTATGAATAAATACTAGACCTATGTTTGTTCAACGGAAAAACGGATATGGCAGAAACAGACCGCATAGAAAAAAAACACAAAAAGGCCAAGGCAAAAGAAGCCGCTGTCCAGCAGAAAGACGAAGCGTCCATTTCATTTTATCTGCATGCTTCCCTGTTTCTTTTTTTCCTGACCTCTTATACTTTCCTGCTGTTTTTATATGAAAACAAATATCCCCTGATTTTAAACAACGAAATCCTGCCGGAAGTATTGTTCGCCTGTTTCGGATTGTTGATTTTTTCATTTCTCAGCCTGTTTATCCTGTCTTTCTGGCGTTTTCTGGCGCGCGTTTTCATCGCGGCCGTCGCCGGCGGCGCCGCCGCCTATATCCTGGGACTGCTGTATCCTTTTAATATCGGCAACTATTTTGCCCATTATTTTTCTTTTCTGCCGCAAAACGTGCTGCTGTACATCGCCGAAAACGGCAACCAGATCATTGCGATTCTGGCCGGCGTTGCTTTCTTTATCATGCTGAACGTCTTTAAAGGCGGGGCCATGGCTTTTCTGTCCCTGCCCGTCCTGGTCGCTTTGTTCATGCTGCTGAATACGGCGGCAAAACAGACAATCCCGGAAACCGTCCGGACAACCGCCGCCGCGGACAATAAAGCGGAAAAGGACAACACGGAAAATCTGATCTATCTGATTCTGGCCGACCATACAGGTTACGCAACGGCGGTTGAAAGCTGGCAGTTATTAAATTCCAAATCTTTAAACCCGGTCGCATTGCCGTTTAATCCGACGTTTATCCCGTCATTTTACCAGACGAACAAATTTACTTTTTATCCGTCCGCATATCTGCGTTATCAGGATAAATACCGCAATATCGGAAACGTTTTAAATCCGTCTTTGACGGAAGTCGGCAACGACCTGTTTAACCGCGACGACGCGGCTTATTACGTCAGTTCCGAAGACGCGCAGGTATATATAACGCGCAACGATTTGTTCAAAGAACTGAAAAAACAGGGATACCGCCTGAACGTTTATCAAACTTATCCTTTTGATTTCTGCAAAGGGGCCGGCGCCAAAGACGTCGATTTCTGCCAGACTTATCCGGCGCCGCTGGGAGCCCTGTACCAAACGAATATGACAACGGCGTCACGTTTAATGCTGCTGGTCGGGCATTGGTTATATTCGACGCCGTTCGGCAAAGGAGCCGCCGAATTTATTTATGAAAAGCTGAAAAATACCGTCAACCTGTCAAACGTTCCGTTTTTGGGCAATCCGCTGTCCATGTCTTTGCCGGTCGGCCAGCCTTTAGTTTTGTCAGGTTTGCGTCATGACGTTTTGGCCGCAAAAGGGAAAAATGCCTTTTTTGCCCATTTAAATCTGCCGCATTATCCGTATGTTTACGATCAGAACTGCCAGTTAAAAGCCGACCCGATGGCCTGGCGCAGCAATACCCCTTATACGGATAAAAAAGAATTAAACGGTGAATTAAAACGCTGGGAAGATTATAATCGTCAGCTGTTTTGCACATACGGCCAGATCAATTACCTGATTAAAGAACTGGAAAACGCGAAACTGCTGGATAAAACGACAATCGTCATTCACGGCGACAAAGGGGCGAATATTCAAAAAGAAAAAACCGATGATCTGGAATTGACGCGCGTTGATAAAGCGATCAACCGTTTTAAAAACAACATGACGACGGTTTTCGGCATTTATAAGCCGCAGAATAAAACCGCCGAAATCAACAAAGTCCCCTGCGACATCGGCACGTTAATCGCCAATCAGCTGCTGGGCAATTCGTCTGCCGTCTGCCAGCCGCCCGATTGGTCCAGATTTACGCAGGAAGAACAGGAAAAGTCTTTGGCGTGGCTGGGCTCTGCGATTGCGGACAATTATTTCCCGGCCGCCAGCTTTGAACCGTTATATTCCTCCTGGCTGGAAAAAGGCGGACAGGCTTATATGGCCGCGTTGGACGAACGGTTGAAACAAACCCGGAAAACACAAACGGAAACTTCCAAACTCAGCTTTGTCGCTCCGCCGGCATTTTTAGAAGCAGATCAGGAAAAACAGCCGGAAAAATCCAAACAGACCAAAGAAAAGACAACAGACTTTGTCCCTGTTCCCGAAAAAGAGCCTTTAAAAACGGAAGTCCCCGCCTCTCTTGAAAAAACGGCCGAAGAACAAAACGAACCGGCAAAATCCCCGGCGCCTGCCGGAACGGAAACGACGGCGCAGGAAGAACAGCCCTCCGCCGGAACAGAACAACCGGACGGGGAGCAAACAGATTCCCCCGCGGCGCGGGAAAACCGGACGGAAGACATAATTGCGGACGATTTCGGCGAACTGCCCAAGCCTATCGTTTTGCCCGAAATCGATTCGTCCGTAGAAGAAAAATGGAAAACAACAGATATAAAAGAAGGGCAGAAAACAACTTTGGAATTACTGCCGGATCTGGCGGAAACCGAAGAAAAAACGACGGCAAAAGACGCTCCCGTCCCTGCAGAAACGCCGCTTCGGGAACAGGAACTTCCGTCGCCGCAGCCGGCTCCCGCGCCGGCCGTGGAAATTCTGCCTTTGCCGGCATTGGAACCCGAGCCGGCATTGGAACCCGAAAAGATTCCGGCAGAAACGAAAACAGACCTGCCGAAAGCAGAGCTGCCGCCTTTGGAAGTACTGGAAGTTCCCGAATTAACGCCGTTGCCCGCAACTGAAATTGACGTCCCGGCCCCGGCTACGAATATCGAAATAAAGCCTTTGGAAATGTTGGAAGTTCCTGAATTAACGCCATTGCCCGCAGCTGAAACTGACGTCCCGGCCCCGGCTGAAACGGAACAGGCAGAGGCAGAAGCTAAAGCAAAAGCCGAGACGGAAGCTAAAGCAAAAGCCGAGACGGAAGCTAAAGCCAAAGCAGACGCAGAAGCTAAAGCCAAAGCAGACGCAGAAGCTAAAGCTGAGGCGGAAGCTAAAGCCAAAGCAGACGCAGAGGCAAAAGCCAAAGCTGAGGCAGAAGCTAAAGCAAAAGCCGAGGCGGAAGCTAAAGCCAAAGCTGAGGCAGAAGCTAAAGCCAAAGCTGAGGCAGAGGCAAAAGCCAAAGCAGACGCAGAAGCTAAAGCCAAAGCTGAGGCGGAAGCTAAAGCCAAAGCTGAGGCAGAGGCAAAAGCCAAAGCCGAGGCGGAAGCCAAAGCTAAAGCCGAGGCGGAAGAAATCCGGAAAAAAGCGCCGCCACCACCGGCGAATGCCGATCAGCTGGATATTATCAAAGAAACGGTTACGGAACAGGTAAATAAAGACGGAGAAATTGAAACTTATATCTTTATAGAGCGCAAACCTAACCCCAACCGTTTCAAGAAAAAAGAAGCCCCTCAAAGAGAATTGCAGCAGGATCTGCTTCGTGTTCCGTCCTCCGCGGCAAAACCGGAGCCGGCCGCCGCCGTATCTGCGCCGAAACCGGCCGCTGTGCCGCAGGAAAATCAATTGGACGACAATGATTTAATCCGGGCCCCCGCCCCCGTTTCTGCCGCGCCGGCCGGTCAAAACAGCGGCGGTTCAACCAAAACGTCCGTTCCCGCCGCGGTTTCGCCTGTTTCGGCGCCGGTTGAACGCGTATTGGAAGATTAAGGCTTTCGCAAACGCCGGCTTTGGTGTATACTGGATCTGTTCAAAAGGTGAAGAAAGAGTCCGCCTGTGGTTCGGCGGAAAAAATGCCGGTCGGCGGCATGATGGTATTATCGCTCTTTCAAAAGGATTACATTTATGACAAAAAATGAAACGTTTCAGCGTATCCAACGCGAACTGAAAAACAACCGCGTTGTTTTGTTTATGAAAGGAACCCCCTCTCACCCGCGCTGCGGCTTTTCAGCCGAAGCGTCAAAAAAGCTGCAGGAAGCCGGCGTAGAATATAAAAGCGTCGACGTCCTTTCTGATCCGACGCTGTTTGACGGTATCCGCCAATATACAAACTACACGCATTTTCCGCAAATGTTCGTAGACGGACGCTTTATCGGCAGCAGCGACAATATTTACATGCTGTGCCGTAAAAACGGTTTTAAATAAAAAAACACTTCTTACGTGTAAAAAAGTCCTGTTAAAAAATGGGACTTTTTTTTTATGCCGTTTCCTGATAAAGTGAATAATTCTTTAAAGGATTATTGATGCTGAACCGCTTTTTTTTATTGCTTTTTATCGTTTTTTTCCCCTTTTCCCTGCGTGCGGAAGGAATCGTTCTGCAAGAAGAAGACTGCGAAAAAAAATTAGTCGAACTGATTGAAAAATCGAAAAATTATATAGACGTTTCCGTTTATTCAATCAACAACAAACAACTGGTTGACGCTTTGATTGCCGCCCACCGGCGCGGAGTAAAGGTCCGTGTGCTGACAGACAAAGTCCAGGCGGCGGGGAAATCATCGCGGATATGGGATATAATCGCGGCAAAAATTCCTCTGCGCGTCCATACGCACAAACGGATTATGCATACAAAAGTTGCGATTTACGACGGTCTGTCCGTTTCCAGCGGTTCTTTTAACTGGACAGAACCCGCCGTTCATAAAAATGAAGAAGTCTGCGATATTTTCGTCAATGAACCGCAATACGTTTCCCAACATCAAAAACTGTTTGACCGGCGCTGGACTGACAATTCTCAGGAAAAATCAGACGAATGGCTGGCCAAAAAACAACGGGAAAGAAACGCCGCGCGCAAAACAGTGAAATAAACGTCAGCGGCGGGTAAAGTTCAAATTCAGCTGTTTGGCGGCATCAAGGAAAAGGACGGGACGATATTTGTCAACAGACGGGCAGACGCCGTCCCCCGTTCCGTCATAATAATTCCGGGCACATTCCAGCGTCTGACGGCGGGCGGCAGCTTCAACCCTGAAATATGCCGGTGAAAAAGAAGCGCTGTATCCGATCAGGCTAAGGCAGCAAAGATAAATAAAAACCGGTTTTACCAGACGCAGCAAAGTAAAAACGACCGGAACAGCGAACAAAACGATCCCCGCCCCGTTATAAATAAACGTATCTTTTTGTGAATTTTCGCCGTTCAAAGCCGATAAAAAGGCCGCCAGAATAATCGAAAAAAGCAGCATCGCCCCGTTATCTTTCCATAAACGGCGTTGATAAAACGCATACCCCAAAGCCGCCGCGACCGGCGCAATTAAAAAAACATGCAGCGGCGTCGCCATATCCAGCCCCGTCAGAACGGCGGAAAACAAAATAACGGCCGGCTGAAATATCTGTTTTTCCGAAAAAAAGGACAAGCCGCTGCCGCATATTTGAAAAACAACGGCCATAATAATAAAAGCGCCGACCAGCCTTGCCATATTTTTCCGGCAGGCTTCCATAACGGCCCAGCCGGTCAGGATTCCCAACATAAAGACCAGATTCATCGACAAAACGGACAAAGCGGCGAAGAAAATAAATTTCAGGGAATTATGATACGTTGGCGGACGGCAAAATCCGATATCCGCGGCAATCAGACCGAACAATACGGTGAAATGAAACTGCAAAGCCGTTGTCTGCATCAAATTCAGCGCGTTTAAATCGGAAAACAACGGCAGGAAAAACAACGGCAAGAATCGGTATTCCCCCGCCGTTTTGACAATCAGCCGGTACAATAAAACGACGTCCGCCAAATAAACCAGATAGTTAAAAACCAGCTGAACCGAAATATTCCACCCGTTCAGCAGATAAAAAACATACGCCGCCGCATGGGGCAGAACGGGGCGCGCCGTATGACCGGCATTTAAAAGAGACCCTTTTGGCGAAAAAACAAACAGATAATCCCATTCCGCGCGGTGCGGCACATTAACGCCGTAACGCAGCACATAATAAAAATTCAGCAGCCCCGCGGCTATCAAAACCAGCATCGGCAGGGAAATTTTTTCTTTGATTTGCAAAAAAGCCTTTTGAAACATGTTTCCCCGCATTTATTTTTTTATAGTGTAGCGACGCCGCAAAGTTTTTCAAGCTTTGTTCGTCCGTTTTTTATGAAAAACGCGGGGAAACTTTGCCGGCTATATGATTTTACAGGCTTCGTCAAAATCAAACCGGGGCAGACGCGGATACATTTTTTCCCGCGATCCGTAACCGAGATTGCATAAAAAATTTGATTTAAACGTCGTCCCTTTAAAAAAGACGTCATCAACCATTTTATTGTTAAACCCGCTCATCGGGCCGCAGTCCAGCCCCAAAGCCCGGGCCGCCATAATCAGATACGCCCCCTGCAATGCCGTGTTGCGCAAGACGGCGTCTTCGATCAGGTCGGGTTTTCCTTCATACCAGGAACGCACGTCGGCGACCGGATACAGCTTGTCAAAATGGGTATAAAACGCCGTATCGCCGGCGATAATGGCCGTAACGGGCGCCGTCATCGTTTTTTTGACATTGCCGGGATCCAGGCAGGGTTCCAATTTTTTCTTGGATTCTTCAGAAACGACAAAAAAGATTCTGGCCGGCTGACAGTTCGCCGCCGTCGGCGCCATTTTTGCCAGATCATATACCTGCTTTAAAACGCTGTCGGGAACTTTTTCGTCCGTCCATGTAAAAAAAGTCCGCGCGCTGTTAAATAAAACGTCGATATCCGCCTGGGAAATTTTTGACATTCAATCCTCCTAAAATCAGTTGCCTTAACAAATTAGACTGATATGATAATACAACAGTGAAAAGGCAGGTCAAAATCTGTCTTTAGGGATTAAAAAAATTTTAAGGAATACACAAATGGAAATATTTGATGCCGGCGAGGCTAAGCTGCTGATCAATCCGAAAGCGGAACCGAACAAGACCGGCGGAGCCGCGGAAACTGTTTTAAACGAAAAAGGATTCCAGGCGGCAAAAGCCGAAATTACGACCTGGCCGGGATATGCCGAAACGCCGCTGGTCAGCTTGGACAAATACGCCCGCAAGCTAGGGGTCAAAGCGATCTATTATAAGGACGAAAGCACCCGTTTCGGACTGGACAGTTTCAAGGCTTTGGGCGGCGCTTATGCCGTCTGCCGTCTGCTTTTGAACAAAATCAAAGAAGCCACGGGCAAAGACGCCGCGACAAAAGATCTGCTGGCCGGAACATACAAGGATATTGTCAAAGACATTACCGTTTGTTCCGCGACTGACGGCAATCACGGCCGTTCCGTCGCCTGGGGCGCGCAGATGTTCGGCGCCAAATGCGTTATTTATATTCATGCCGGCGTCAGCGAAGGCCGCAAAACCGCAATCGAAAAATACGGCGCGACCGTTATCCGCTGCAAAGGAAACTATGATGATTCCGTCCACGACTGCGCCGATGACGCGGCCAAAAACGGCTGGTTTGTCATTTCGGATACGTCCTATCCCGGATATATGGAAGTCCCCTGCGACGTTATGCACGGCTATACCGTCATGGTAGACGAAGCGTTAACCCAAATTCCCGAACAACCGACACACACGTTTGTCCAGGGCGGCGTCGGCGGATTGGCCGCGGCGGTGGCGACACGCATCTGCTGCCGCATGCATAAAAATCGTCCTTTGTTCACGGTTGTCGAACCCAAAAACGCGGACTGCCTGTATGCCAGCATTAAAAATGACGAATACACCGTTATTCACGGCGATCTGGAAACGATTATGGCCGGATTGTCGTGCGGGGAACCGTCTTTGCTGGCTTTGGATATCTTAAAAGAATACGCGACGGGATTTATGACCATTCCCGATACGCTGATTCCCGTCATGATGCGTGATCTGGCGAACAAAGAATGCGCCGAAACGCCGGTTGTTTCCGGCGAATCAGGCGTTTCCGGACTGGCCGGGCTGGTGACGGCGTGCGAAAATCCCGAATTCCGCAAGGCGTTAAAGCTGGACGAAAACAGCGTTATAATCCTGTTTTCTTCAGAAGGCGCGACGGATCCCGAAATGTACAGGGAAATCGTCGGCAAAACCGCCGCGGAAGTCGTAAAAGGCTGATAAAAAATCAAAAGAGTCGGGTCATGCCGACTCTTTTTTTTATCTTTTCGTAAGAAAGTCCTGTTATCTTAAACAAAATAATCAGGTTAAGTTGAAGAGGTTCGACGTGCCCAAACACTTTCATATTTCCGTTAAAACGCTTGTTATCACGGCAACGGCGGCATTAATCGGCGCCTGCGGCATAGCCGGGCTGCCCGACCCGTTTACCCAGCGTACAATCGTTACGCCCAAAGCGCCGTCTTCCGTCATTGTCTGCCGTTCCCAGCAATGCGCGCCGGCCAGAACGAATATGACACGCGAATTTTTATACAACAGCCTGCTGAACCTGTTTGACAATAATGTGGAAACAACCGTTTTAATCTGCGACGCCGATCCGAATTCCAGAATGTGTTTTGAAAATTACATTCAGTTTAATATCAAGGCGGGCGTCACCCCGGCAACGGTTGTTATTGATTCTGCGAAAATCCTCAGCGTCAAACTGCAAAAAGACGCGCAGATCATCAACGTCGCTTTGGATTACAACATGCATTTCAACGCTGTCCGTCCGGCTTGCATGAGCTCTGCAAACGCCCTGTTTGTCAAATCGCCGGATTACGTTTTAATGGAAGACACCGGTTACGTCTGTAAATTCACAACCACGTCGGATTCAATGGTTTCAAATGTGTTTGCCATTGATTATGTCGATTTGGATTACGGCGTCATCGGGGCGAATTATTCATTCGGCGTCGCGGGTCCCGCTTATGGCGGCGGCGCGGGATATATGTTGATGCGTTTCCAGAAAAACGCTTTCCCGTCGGATCCGAAAAAGTTTGTCCTGCCGAAAGGACCGCAGGAAACCCCGACGACGCCGACAACGGCGTCAGGCCAAACAAAACGGGAATACGGCGTTAAGACAGACGCGGCGAAGCTGGCGCCCGGCCAGTACAAAGTCACGCCTTTGCCGTTAAAATAATTTTTCTGCAAGAGGAAACCTTGTCTATAAAAACAATCGGCATTATGACCGGCAATTCCTTGGACGCCGTCGACGCGGTTTTGTGCGAATTTGACAACGGGCGAATGAAAGACCTGGCTTCTTGTTCGCTGCCTTATCCGGCGGAATTAACAAACGACGTCATACGGCTGCGCGCGCAGATCGCCGCGCATGACAACGATCCGGCTTTTTTGGAAAACAATCCGTTTTTTGAACGCGTTCTGAAAAACTATACCCTTTTGGCCGCGCAGACCGTTAACACCCTGTGCGATCGGTCCGGTATTGACAAATCGGAAATTGCCGCCGTCGGCTGGCACGGACAGACCTGCGGGCATTTTCCGCCTTCAATCGCCGCGGGGCAGCCGCCTTATACGCTGCAGATTTTTGACCCGGCCCGTTTAGCCGATCTGACCGGCCTGCCGGTGATTTACGATTTTCGTTCCGACGACCTGATGAACGGCGGGGAAGCGGCTCCTCTGGCGCCCGTTCATAACCGGCATATCGCTGCCGATCTGCGGGAAAAAGGCGCTTTTCCCGTTGCTTTCTGCAATGCGGGCAATACCGGCAACATTGCCGTTATATCCGAAACAGACGACCGCAGGGACGTAACGCAGGGCTGGGATATCGGCCCCTTTAACCATTTCGCCGATATGTTGGTCCGCATGGCCAAAAGCGAACCGTGCGATCTGGACGGTCGTTACGGCAGACAGGGGCAAATCGTGCCGGAACTGTTGTCCGAATTATTTGATACGGCCGCCGTAACGAACGAAGGCAAAAACTTTTATCTGCAGCCGCCGCCAAAATCTTCGGATCCCTGCTGGTATCGTTTGGATCTGCAGGACGCGCAAAAAGAATATGGTTTCAAAAACACGCTCAGGACAATAGAATACCTCAGCGCTTACACATTCCTGTACACGTTATCCTTTATTCCCGAAAACGTCCGAATGCCGCACACGTTTCTGCTGTTCGGCGGAGGGTGGAAAAATCCTGTCGTTTTGGAAGATTTCAAAGAACTGTTCAAAGGAAACGGATTGGTTTTGGACCGCCATAAGACGTTGTTCGAACAAATCAGGGCGCGGTTTTCCGT
This sequence comes from Alphaproteobacteria bacterium, assembly GCA_021639925.1. GTDB lineage: Bacteria > Pseudomonadota > Alphaproteobacteria > CAAGCB01 > CAG-977 > UBA11549. Next base: position 20,370 of record JAJXEL010000006.1, read on the forward strand.
CCCGCCTCAAATTGATTTTTCGGATAAATACGGTTACAGCGGCGCTTATATGGAAGCGCGTATTTTCGCTGATATGGCGAAGTGCCGCATTACCGCAGAACCGTTCAGCTTTCCTGAAACTACCGGGTGCAAAGCGCCGACTGTCGCCGGCATTTATGTTTTGCCGCAAACAACGCAAAAAACATATCTGTTGACCCGTTTAATGGATCAGTATCAGACGGCCGGATTGATTAAAAACGAATGGAATAAAAAATACAGCCGCGCGGCCAAAGGCTGGCAGACCTTTTAATTTCCCCGTTCTTCAGCTTGAATCAACAGCCGGATAATTTCCTGATTTTCCGCATAAGACAAAGCCGCATAATGATACATATCCCGGATTGAAGGATCGGCATTATTCTTTAAAAGAATGGAGACGGCAATCACATTTCCTTTCTGCGCGGCGATTATCAAGGCCGTGCGTCCGCGGACGTCCGCGGCATTAACGTCAGCCCCCGCCGCCAACAAAGCGTTCAGCGCCAAATATTCCGGCGATTGTTTTAAAAGAGACAGTTCCTCCAGCGCCTGAAAAATATCCTTTGTTTCTGCCCGCGAAACAACCGCGTTCAATTCGTCCCAGTTTCCCCGTTCCACCAACAGCATCAAAGGCGTCATACCGCCGGCCTCAGAAACATTAACGTTATTGTTTTGTCCGGCTAAAACGGAAACTTTTTTCCAGTTTCCTTTTTGCGCGGCCGATAAAACAGGTTCCCGGAAAAAAGCGCAGGCCGAACAAAAAACAAGAATTAAAACCGGCATTTTCTTTAACATAACAATTTATCCTCTTCGCTGCCGGCGAAACTGTATAAATAAGCCGTATTTTTTTTCAGCCACAGTTCAGCCTTTTTATAGGCCGGGCATAACCCGGCGACAACCCGCCAAAACGCGGCGGAATGATTCATTTCAACCAAATGGGCGACTTCATGCGCAATGACATAGTCCGCAACGAACAAAGGCGCCAATCCTAATCGCCAGGACAAACTTAAATGCCCCGCCCCGGAACAGCTGCCCCATCTGGATACCGTATCGCGTATGGTGACTTTTTGAACTTTGACATTAATCAGTCCGGCGGTTTCCCGCGCTTTTTTCAAAGCGTAAAGCGCAAATTCCTTTTTTAAAAAATCCCGGACGCGCCGCGCCAGATGTTCCGCCCGCCCCGACACCCAGATCACGCTGCCGTCAATCCAGACGCCCCGGCGGGCTGACGGCGAATGATGAATAACGACCTGTTTTCCTAAAAAAGATAACGGCATATCGTTTCGAAAAACGACTTTTTGCGGCAAACTGTCCAGCTGAGCGGCAACCCAGTCCGCCTTGCTTTGCGCGAAAGCCAGTCCTGTCTGCCGGGAAACCCGCAGCGGCAGAACCAAAACAATCCGGCCGGATTTTCGGCTGACTTTTAAACGAACGCGTTTTGCCTGCGGATTGCGTTCAACCAGAATGGGAATTTTCGTTCCCTGATAATAAACCGCCGCTGCCGCCTGCTGTTTACTTTTGATCATAAATCGTCCCAATCCACGATATAATTCTGGAATTCTTCTTCGGGTTTCGGAGAAACGCACCGTCCCGCGGCAGACATTCCGGCCTGATGTACGCTTAAAGGCGATCCGGTAACCAGCGGGTGCCACGGCGGCAAAGGCTGCCCCGCGTCCAACAAACGATACGCGCATGTTTTCGGCAGCCAATAACAGTATTTCAGGGTTTCGGGAGTGATTCGTTTACATTCCGGAACATAGCGGCTGCGTTTTTCATAATGCCGGCACCGGCAGGTCGTACGATCCAGCAGACGGCAGGCAATATTTGTGAAAGCCAAAGTGCCGTCGTCTTCAAAAACGACTTTTTCCAAACAGCATTTGCCGCAACCGTCGCACAAAGCTTCCCATTCTTCGCCGGTCATTTCCGACAGCTTTTTCGTTTCCCAAAAACGGTTTTGCTTTTTCAAGCCGGCTCTCCCCCTTAAAAAAAGGCATCACCCGAAAGTAATGCCTTCTTTTTTTATTTTTTAGAACGCATTCCCAACCCTATTTTTTTTGCCAGCCCGGACCGGCGTTCCGCATAATTGGGCGCAACCATCGGGTAATCCGCCGACAGGTTCCAACGCGCGCGGTATTCTTCCGGAGTCATATTATAAGCTGTTTTTAAATGACGTTTAAGCATTTTTAATTTTTTACCGTCTTCCAAACAAACGATATAATCCGGAAAAACGGACTTTTTAACCGGCACGGCAGGCTGCAGCTGTTCCGCTTCGGGTTCCGGGACAGTAACGCCGGCCAGGGCACGGTATACTTCCTGGATTAACTTCGGCAGATCGGCCGCGGGAACTTCATTATTGGAAATATGCGCGGAAACGATTTCCGTTGTAAACGCTAAAAGATCTTCATTTGTAAAAGATTCAGACATTATCATCTCCTGATCAAATGTTACAGGGTTTCTTATAAAATAATCTAAAAAAAAGTGCAAGTTTTAATCAGTATACTTTAGCCTTTTTCTAAAAAACAGGCGTCCCCGTAAGAAAAAAACCTGTATTCGCTTTGTATTGCATACCGGTAGGCGTCCTTCATACACGCCGTGCCGCAAAACGCGCAGACCAGCATAAATAAAGTCGAACACGGCAAATGAAAATTTGTAAATAAAGCGTCCACGGCTTTGAATTTATATCCCGGCGTAATAAAAATTGACGTTTCCCGGTGAAACGGCCGGATTGTTCCCGTTTCGTCCGCCGCGCTTTCCAATAAACGCAAAGCCGTCGTGCCGATTGAAACGATCCGCCGCCCGTCCTGTTTCGCCCGCGTGATCCGCCGCGCGTTTTCGGGCGATATATGCCCGAATTCGGCATGCATGACATGATCTTTAGTATCCGCGGCCTTTACCGGTAAAAAGGTCCCGCCGCCGACATGCAGCGTAATTTTAACGTTTTCGATTCCCATCGCGTCAATTTTCGCCAGCAGCTCTTTTGTAAAATGCAGGCCGGCCGTCGGCGCGGCGACGGCGCCGTCATGCGCGGCGTATACCGTCTGATAATTTCTCCTGTCGTCTTCATATCCTTCCTTTTCCCGGTGAATATAAGGCGGCAGCGGCATAACGCCGTATTTTTCCAACGCGGCGAACAACAAAGAAGAATCCGTCAAAAATTCCAAAATAACCGTTCCGCTTTCGCCGCGGCCCAGAACACGCGCTTCCAGCGCGGCGGCCTGCGGATCGTTCGGCGGGTAAAAACACACGATATCATTTTCGCGCAGACGGCGCGCATTTTTAACCAACGCTTCCCACTGATTTAAACCGACCGCCTTAAACAACGTCGCTTCAATCGCCGCATCTCCGCGCTTTCCGAACAAACGCGCGGGAATGACCCTGGTATCGTTAAAAACCAGCAGATCGTTTGCGCGCAACAAAGACGGAAAATCGGAAATATGGCCGTCAACAAAAGAATCCGGCGGACAAACATGCAGCAGCCCGGCGGATTCCCGCGGTTCTGCCGGCCGGGAAGCGATTCTTTCCTTCGGCAGAACAAAATCAAAATCAGAAACTAACAAAGCATTACAACCGGGGAGAAACAACACCTTCAAACATGGCGTCAAAAGCGTCGAAGTCTTCCATCACGTCATGGCCTGTAAAATCCAGAACTTCATACTTTTCGTTCGCCGTGTTGTAAACATACAGATCATCGTCCGCGCGGCCTAACAGAACGCAGCCTTCCAGATCATCGTTGTATTCGGAAAAGTCTTCGTTCGCCGTCACGATATCGTTTAACGTATAATTGCTTTCGGGATCCGTTACCTGATCGGTGCTGAAAAATTCAATGCCGTTCCAGGCAAAGCCGTTGACTTCCCTTAAAAAGTCAATATATCCCTGCGGGACGGGCGGCAGGCCGATTTCGGCCATGTCTTTTTGGCATTGCGCCAGATCTTTGCTGGAAGCGGGACGGACAATCATCGCGCCGTCATCGTCGGCCAGTTTTTTCAGAATATCTTCAATCATTATTCTTTCCTAAGCAGTGATAAACCAATTTCGGTGTATTTTAGAGGAGAAAATCCGTTTCTTCAACAGTTTTTAACGCCCCTGACGTTTTTGCGCCATTTGAACGACCGCCGTATTCAGCTGTTCGCGCGACCGGGCCGGACGTTTCCAGACCATATCGTCGCTCCACGGCAGTTTGATTTTCACTCCCGCGTTTAAATTTTGATTTTTAATCTGCGGATCAATCACGTCGTGGTGCAGCTCGTCATGCGGTTTGATCGGCATAATGATCAAGTTTTTAAAATTATTCGTCCCGCCGCCGTGAATCGGCAGTTTATGATGAACGTTATACCCGTTGACGCTGTATCCTTTGCGCATCGTCGCCAGGCCGGCGTCGGAAATCCCCATGGCGCGCAGTTCTTTTTCAAAATGCTGCGCGACATATTTTAAAAAGGCCGGCCGGACTTCTTTTTTAAACTGCTCGCGCATGGCTTCGCGTTGTTTTTTGGGCGGCGATTTAAATTCAACCTCTTTTAAACGAAAGCCGTTGATAACGTCAAAGTCGAATTGTCCCCGCGCGGCGCGTTCTTTGTCCGCCGTTTTCGCCGGGCGGCCGTTATTATAGCCATACTGCGCCCCGGCGTTTCCCCGGCGGGCGCGTTTTGTATGGGTGTATTCTTTTACCATGAAAAATCCCTATAAAAAAAGGTGTGCGACTGATAAACAGCCTAGCACACCTTTTTTGTCGGATAAAGGTATTTTTTGTCTAAAAACCCCTTTAAATCATCATTGTTTTTATCTGAATATTCCCCAGCTTGTTCAATTCTTCAGACAACTGCAGAATTTTTTCTTCAGGCGCTTCCATAACGACGGAAACAATAAACATCTGGCGGGAACGATGGGGAACCCCCATGCGGGCGATAATATAATCCCCGTACTGCGTCAAAAGGTCGTTGACCGGGCAGGCGGATTTTTCACGGTTGGAAATAACGATGGCGACTTCGGCCAGTTTTAATTCGGACATTTTAAATTCTCCTGAAATATTTAACCTGTTTTCAGGATAAAAGAAGTTTTTCAAAAAAGCAAAATCATCTTTTGTCTGGCGCCGGCCCGGAACGCAGCGCTTTGTACTTTTCCAGCAGGCGGGCGAAAGCGTCCGTCAATCCGGCGGATATTTGCGGATCTTCGCCCAGATAATCCAGACATAAAGCGCAGGCTTCCAGCGTTGAAACGCTTTCCTTGCGCGGTTCTTTGCGCAGCCGGCCGTACAAAGACCGTTTTTGCGGCACCAGCAGCAGACGCTGCGTTTTCAGCAGCCACGGATTGCGCCACCACAAAGCCTTTGCCTGGCTCCAAGAACCGTCCAGCAGGATAATGCCTTCCAGCTTTTCAAGGCATTCGGCCGTATTGTCCAGCAGGTTTCCTTTGCGGCTTAAAGCGTACAGCCCGGGCGCGACGGGCGTTTCATTCTGCGCCCCCAAATACAGAACACCCCATTTTTTCGGATCGGCCGGCCGTTTTAAAACGGCGTTTAAGCCGGGACGCGACAAAGCGATTTCCAGCCGGGAATTTTTCAGCATGGAACAAATAATTCCCGCAGTGCCCAATTCCTTATCCTGTTCCTGCGGGTGCTGCAAAATCAGCACAAAATGGCGGTTATCAAAAGGCTCTGCGTTCGTGCAAACGCAGAGCTGTAAAGATTTCCCGCATCTGTCGCAGGTATTGTTCGCCGTATGTGTCAATGGACGCTCACCGGTATCAGTTCGTTGTCTATGACCAGAGATATAGCCTTATTTTCATCGTCTGTATAGGCTAATTCCGTTCCTTCGGCCGCATAAATGAACCACATTTTGCGATTATCGACGATCTTTTTCTTGATGTACGCGACGGAATTCACGCCCAACTTGGCCAAATCGTCGGTCGTTATGTCTTTTTTATCTGTTCTGATCAGCACGACGACCTCCTTTGCTGCTTGAGAAGTTTACGAAGATTTCTTTTCTATTTTTGCCTTTTCAGGCGCTTTTTCGACCTTTTTATCATGGTCCTTTTTGGAAATTTTTATCTGGCGGACTTTTGATTCGGGTTCGTTTTGTTTCAAATCAATATGCAAAAGACCGTTATCCAAATGCGCGTCGATTACCTCGATTCCGTCGGCCAGAATAAAAGAACGCTGGAACTGGCGGGCGGCGATGCCGCGATACAAATACTGGCGCGCCGGCGCGTTTTCGTCTTCGACGTGCTGGCCGCGGATCACCAGCTGTTTGTCTTCGACTTCGATCGTTAAATCCTCTTCGGCAAAACCGGCAACCGCAATCGTAATCTGCAAATGGGACGGGTCAATCTGTTCAATGTTATACGGCGGATAACTTTCCGAATTCTTCGCCGCCCTGTCAAGCATGCGTTCCAAAGAATCAAAACCAAGCATAAACGGATTGTTAGACGTTAATAAAGCCATTGTATTTCTCCTGAAAATGAGCAAATAACCGGCGGGTTCCAAAAGACACCCGTCACCAGAACACCCCTGTGCGGCGATATCCTGATAAAAGGGATATAGTCCTGCTTTTCACGTCTTTCAAGAGGAGAAAATTATTTTTTATTTTCCCGGCGCGCCCGCGTCTGTTTCCCGCCGTTATCCGTCAAATCGACGGGACGCAGCGGATTAAAATACCTTGCATCGCTGTCGCCCGCCGTTACGCCGTCCCCGTCGGGGTCGGACGGCGAAGTTATCCCCGTCCATGCCGGCGCGGAAGGATACAGCCTGTTTTTCAGACTGACCGGATAAGAAATCGGCGTTTTCTTTTTTCTTAAATCCGGAAACAGGCGGTAAGTCTGCGCTTTTTTATTTGCCGCCAGCAATTCCTGATAAGAATACCCCGTTTCAACCGTTGCGCCGATATAGTACTTTTGGCCGAAAAATTCGTCCGTATCCCCCGGAATATCCGAAACGACACCGTCCAGCAGCCGCCAGCTGCCGTATAAGATTATCCCCCCGCGCATGACCAGTTCCGTTTTTGACGAATCCATGCCGATAACGGCTTTGTAAACGTCTTCGTCCGTTTTAAAAGTCCTGTCCCCCGCGTTAAATAAAACCAGATCGGCCTGCATACCCGGACGGATATCGCCGATCTGATCCGACAGCCGCATCAGCTTTGCAGGATTAACCGTCGTCATTTGCCACAATTCTTTGGCCGTAAAGGTATTGTTTAAATATTTCGCGTTATATTCCGCGGCGACTTTTAATTCTTCCAGAATATGCGCGGATCCGGAATAAGCCCAGTCCGTTCCCAACGCCAGATTTATCCCGTAATCTTTCATCAAAGACACCGGCGCCGTCACGCCGTACAGCGCGAAATTGGACCGCGGCGACCAGATCACCGTCGATTTGGCGGCGGCCACCTTTTTAATATCGCGTTCCAAAACGCCGACCATATGGATCAAACCGATGTTTTCGCCCAGGATATTGTTTCTTTTTCCTTCGTCGGAACTGATATTGACAAATTCGTTGCGGGCAAAAGCGTCTTTGCCTTCGGCGACATGAACAATGTAAACGACGTCCGGTTTGTTTTTAGGGTGAAACGGATAACCGTCCCCTTCGGCCATCATGTATTTGCATTTATCATTGTCTTTTAAAGGAAACGTATCGCTCCATATCGTTTTGGAAAGAGTCAATCCTTCGTTGGGCACGTCGCCGAAATTACGCAGAAATCCGGGGTAACCGCCGGTGCCGACATTGCTTGTCGTTCCCGCGACAACCTGGCGCAGTTCGTTCCAGATTAAAAACTCGGGCCGGCCGGTTTTGGCGTTCTGGCGTTTTTCATAACCGCGGCAGCCGCCGCTCCAGTCCCGGCGGTGGTTATAGCGTTCGGTCTTATAAAACGCATATTCGTAATACGGCCCGCGGTGATTGTACGCCAGATGATCGTGCGCATTGATAAACCCCGGCGCCAAAATATGCCGCCCGGCGTCAATAATTGTTTCATGCTGCGGTTTTTGGTCTGAAATGCCGCCGATCTTTCCGTCCCGTGTTATGCCGACGTATTTGTTGTTTAAAATACCGTCGTTGGTAACAACGTAGCGCGCATAGATCCACAAATCATATTTTTCATTTAAAACCGGTGCCGGCGCGCAACAGGCTGCCAGACACAAAATCAAAGAAAAAAGAACAAACTTCACCGGCGCCTCTTTGGTTTTACGCAAACAAGTCATTGTACCATGATATCAAAAAGACAAAAACAAATTTTAAGACGCTTTGCGCCGCGGCTGCATTTCCGCCGTTTTTTCCCTTTGTTCTTCTTTTTCCGCCGTTTTAAACAAAGACAACAAGACGCCGCCGGCCAGCAGGACAAACGTAACCAGCAAAGAAATGCGGTCGTCCACTTTGAAAAAGAATTCGCCGACAAACACTTTGATTCCGATTGCCACCAGCAGGATCGCGCAGGCCGGCTGCAGATAAGAAAAACGATGCATCGCCGCGGACAACAGGAAATAAAGCGCCCGCAGCCCTAAAACGGCGAACATGTCGCTGGAATAAACGGCGAATGTTTCATGAGATACCGCCAGCATAGCGGGCACGCTGTCGATCGCGAACAAAGCGTCGCCGAATTCAATCAGCAAAAGCGCCAGAAACAAAGGCGTCGCATACCATTTCATTTTTCCCGGTTCGGACTGCGACGGTTGTTTAACAAAAAAATGTTCGCCGTGCAGTTCGTTTGTCACGCGCAGATAATGGCGTAAAAAACGCAGCATACGGCTGTCGGACAAATTGATCGCCGGTTCGTCGGACAATAACATTTTCAATCCCGAATAAATCAGGAACACCGCGAAAATCAGCAATACCGGATCATATCTGTCCAGAATTTCCGCCCCGATGACGAACATAATACCGCGCAGCACGGCCGCCCCCAGGATCCCCCAGAACAAAACGCGGTGCTGCAAAGGACGCGGAATCGCCAGATAGGAAAAAACCAGAGAAATCACAAAAACGTTATCAATCGACAACCCCATTTCGACGATATACCCCATAAAGAATTCCGACGCCATTTCTTCGCCGAAATACCAATGGATCCAGCCGCCGAACAAACAGGCGATGCCGGCATACGTTGAAAACAGCAGCAGGCTTTTTTTCGCGCTGATTTCCTGGGCTTTCTTTTCCAGAATCCCCAGATCCAAAAATAAAATCGCGCTGACGATTCCCAAAAACATCAGCCATATCCACAACGGCTGATGCAAAACGGTAAAAAACAAGAAATCGTGTATCACAGAAAACTGCTCCGGTTAAAAATTATAACGCAGGCCGACATAAACCTTGCGCACTTTTGCGTCCTGATGCAAAGCGGGGCCGAAAACCGCCTTTGTCGAAAACCGCCCCAGATCGGCATAAACATAACCGATATCCAACACCAGATTTTTAGGCAGGTCAACGCCGATTCCCGCGGCGGCTTTCCATGCCAGACGGAAAACCGAATCGCCGAATTTCTGCTGTCCGTTGACGACCATATCGGGCATATCGTTGCGCGAAATGCCGATCCCGGCCCCGATATAAGGCGTCACCCCTTTATAAGAAAACAAATCGGCATAAGTCGTCGTCATCGCCGCCCAGGACGGCAGACGGGAACGCACGCCCTGCCCCGCCGCGTCAAAAGCGTCGGGCCCTTTTAATCTGACGCGCGTATATTCGAACGTAAATTCGCTGCGCAGGAAACCGCCCCATTTCTGTCCGAATCCGGTTTGCGCCGCATATCCTTTTTTTACGCCGTTTTCCGTCCCATAGACATACCCGATATCCGCGCGGGTATAAAATCCGTCGTCGCTGTCTGCGGCCAAAACCGGAAAAGTCGCCGAAACCAAAAAGATCAAGGCATAAAACATTTTTTTCATTTGCGGTTCCCCTGTTGTCGTTTTTTCATTTCCGCCCGGTAGGGCGCAGCGGCATAAGTCCCCAGAATTTTTACTTTTTCAGAAAAAAAAGCCAATTCTTCAAACGCTCTTTTAAAAGAATCCGAACCGGAATGGGCGGCAACGTCGACCAGAAAACCGGCGGAAGTCAAAAAACGTTCGGGATCAACGTAACTTTCCAAACGCAAAAGGTCAATCCCGTTTGTTGCGAATCCCCCCAGACATTTGTATAAAACGGCCGGCTTGTTTTTTACCCAGAAAATAAAAGACGTCACGGCCCGCGCGGGATCGACCCTTTCGGCGGGATCGCGCGCCAGCACCCAGAACCGCGTTGTGTTCAGATCAGAATCTTCTATACCGGCCCGCAGCACTTTCAATCCGTATAATTCCGCGGCCGCCTGCGAAGCGACCGCCGCGACGTCGATCCGCCCGGCGGCGGCGACTTCCTGCGCGGCGGCGGCCGTATTGCCCGTCGATTCGGTTTTAACGTTCAGCCCTTTTAAAAACGCGGCGCACTGCGACAGCGCCTGCGCATGGGAACGGACCGTTTTAATGTCTTCCAGCCGGGCCTGCGGCATTCCCAACAGGCAATGCCGGATCCGCAGGAAATGTTCGGCAATGACGGACAATTCCGTTTTTCCCATCAACCGGTGCATATCAGCAACCCGGCCGGCGGCAGAATTTTCAACCGGCAGCACCGCGCAGTCGGCCAGGCGAGCGCTGACAGCTTCCAGCGCGTTTTCAAAAGTCGCGTAAAAACAAATCTTTTTTTCAGGAAAGATTTCTTTCGCCGCCAAATGCGCGAAAGCCCCCTCGACCCCCTGGCAGGCAACGATCCCCGTTTCTTTTTTGTTCATTTTCCGCCCAAAACTTTTCTTTTTTTTCGAAAAAAATATTTTTTTGTCAAAACTCTTGTAGTCTGCTTTTAATATGATATACTCTTTTTATAAGG
>JAJXEL010000007.1:0-19290 GCA_021639925.1 Alphaproteobacteria bacterium
GGCCGGTTGTCTGTATTGTTGGTCACTGTTTGCGGAGTCATGACCGCTTCTTTTTATATGGAAGAATTTTTAGAAAAAGAAAAATTTATTTCTTCCTTTTTCGGCCGGTTTTTGACGATTTCTTTTTTGGCTCTGGTTTCTTTGGGGTTCACGTTATTCTTATTCGGCGCAGAAAAAGTATTCGGTTCGCCGATTCCGCCGGAACTTTATGAGATATGGGCAAAACATATTACTGAATTATACCCGACATTTACATCAAACAGCGCCATTGTCAAATTTGACGGTATTCCTTTGCTGGCCTGCGCGCTGGGGCTGGCGGCTTTTTGGTTTGCTCCGCTGCGGTATAAAAAACTGATGATGACCATCGGCGTGCCGGTTCTGTTTTTTGCGTTTATGACGTTGCTCAGCCGCCGTTTCGCACGAACTGCTTCGGTTTTCGCCGCATTAATGATAACAGCGGCTTTAAACGTTTTTTACAACAAGATCACTTTCCTGCAAAAAGAAAGTGTCCGCATGTTTTTGATTATCCCTCTAATATGTTACTTATTATGCAGTCTTTTGTTTTTAACTGCAGTGTCTTATGATATTCAAAGCGGATCTCAGGCCGCCATAACAAAACCGGAAGAATATATGCCTTATATCTCCAAAGAAAAAGGAAGTATTCTGACGTCTTCTTCCCGCGGACCGGAAACGGTTTGGGGCGCGGAAATTCCCGTCATCGGATCGCCTTATCATTCTAATGCGGAAGGAATTACCGACGCTTATAATATTCTGTACGGCACAGATCCGGTTGAAATACAGAAATTACTGAAAAAACGCCGGGTCAAAACTATTTTGCTGGATAATCCTTATTATTATCTGCCGCAGCAGCTGAAAGAAAAGCTGGTTTTTAACCCGTTAACGTTTGTCGGGAAACTTTTAACCCAAAAGTATGAACCGTGTTTCTTAAAGCCGATCCGAGATATGCCTTTAAACGTTAAACAAAGATATATTATTTTTCACGTCGACTTCAAGGCGTGTGAAAAATTGCAGGAAGCAAGCCCTTAACCAGCAAAACGCCGTTATTGTCTGCCAGACCGGTCAAAACGGCGTTTCCGGCGTTATCAACACTGACGACGGCATAACGGACGGCGGAAGGACGAAACGTTTTCGTTTCGGGAAAACGAAGCATATCGGAAGAAAAACGTATATCCGGCCCCTGCGTTTTCGCATTAAACGGCGACGGCGGGACAATAACGTATTTTAACAGCAGTTCTCTGGGTCTTAAAGGCCTGTCAAAAAGCGCGGAAACAAACCTTGTCCGTCCGTCGTTTAAACGTTCGACAACGATCGTTCCTTTTTCAGCGGAAAGGCTGCGGACGGGAATAAAATTGTAATAACGCAGGCGCGCAAAAGCGGAAAAAGAATCGTTTCCCGTTTCCTGTACGGACGCCGCCAGCAGCAGCCGGACTCCGGACCGGACGATCAGAGCGTCCGTAAAACAGCGGCCGGCCAAAACAATTAAAATCAGCAGAGGACAGAAAAAAGCAGCAAAACGGCGCATCATATTTTCTCCGGCAGCGCGAAACGCTTTAAACGCAGATAAAACAAGCCGAAAACAATACCGGAAAGAGCAGCGACAAGTCCGGCCGCAAACAAAGAAATCGGCAGCGACAAAAAGAAAACAATCAAAAAGCAGGAAAACAAAATCGCAGCGATCCGCCCCATGACACGGGAATCTGTAAAAAAAGCCGTCAAAAACAAAACCGCCGATCCGGCCAGCCCGCCCGACAACAGCAGAGCGCAGGAAAACAATCCGGCCGCGACCAAACAGGACAAAACAATTTCACCCGTTTCCAAATCCCCGCGCAGGCCAAAAATCAGCATCAAAGCTTCCGCCGTAAACGCCGCGGCCATTATAAAACCGCTTTGAGGAATGGGAACAACCGTTCCCGCCAGCAAAGCAGCTTCATACCCTAAAATCAAAAAAAGCGGCAAAACGGCAAAAATAACCGACGGTTCGCGCCAATACAGACTTTTCAAAGGGAACAACACCCCGGCCGCGCCGGCCAAAGAAAAAAATCCCGCCAACAAAAACAAAGAAACGGGGCCGCTTGTCCAAAACGCCGCCGCAGCGGAAACAAAAAACCAAAAAGCCAGCAGCGCTCTTGTTTCACGCCCTTTCGGGCAAAACGCGCCGCGCAGCAGGAAAAACAAAAGAATTCCCGGCACGGCGAAAGGAGAAAAACGAAACAAAGTTTCCGCCAACAAAAACAGGCCGGTCCAAAAATATACCTTAAAGAAAAACCGCCAGCCGGCAGAAACGGCTTTTCCCGCGCCGATACCGCCGAACAAAACCAAAAACACCCCGGCAAAAACGGCATACGGGCGCAGTCCGGCAAAACAAATTAAGGCAGCCGCCTGCGAAACAATCAAAGAAACGATATTATGAAACGGGTCTCTTTTGGCCGTTTTCTGTTCCGCATCAATCTGACAGGCTTTTTTTAAAGCCGGTTCGACAAGCGGATCAAAAACCGAAATATTTAAACAGGCCAGCACCTGGCGCAGCGAAAATTCAGACGGCATGTTTTTCTCCTTTTATCCGGGCGACATACAGACGTTCCCCGATCAGCGCGGCGGCGATCAGCGCGGAAAAAAGGGTACAAAACAGCGCCCGGCACAAACCGGACGGAAAATCAAACGCATAAATGCAGCGATACAGCAGCATACCGCCCCAGCATACGGAAAACAGGCCCGTCAGCCGCCGCCCCGTCCGGTCGGGAACGCGGACAGCGTACAGGCGGGCGCAAACACATGAACAAATACCGCACAACACAAAAGAAATATCTTCCGGATTCAGGGAACGGACAGAGAGACACTGTACTCCGGCAGCCGCGGACAAAAACAGCATCATTCCTGCCAGCGGAAAAAATCCGAAACAGGACCGGTTCCATAATTCCGGCCGAAAAGGCAGATATTCGCGCGCGGCAAGGCAAAGCAGATTAAATGCCGCCGCCAGAATAAAAAAAGTCGTCGCGCCGACAATAAACGACGGCAGGGCGAATTGAACGCCGTACAAGCAAATCGCCGCGTTTAAAACGACAAAAGCCGACAATTGCGTGCCGGCGCGCTGCGACGGAACGGCCCAGACGGCCAGCAAAGCAAACCACAAAAAGAATTCTTCATACAAAAAAGAATTTGTCCTGAAAACAATACCGGGCAAAAAAATCATCAGGCCGATCAAAACGGCGCCGGCATAATCCGCAACGGCAGACCGGCCGCGGATACAGGCGCATAAAACGAACAAAACGGCCAAAAGAACAAAACCGCCGGGTTGATAAAAAAAGCCCCATTTTGAAACCATGATAAAAAAAGCGGCGGCCAAAAAGCTCAATCCCGTCATAAAACGCAGAATCAGCAAAATGAATTTTACCCATTTTCTGTCACAACGGCACAGCGCCGCGGCGCGCAGAAAATCCGAAGACGGCAGGACTCCCGCCCGGCAAAGGCGCAGGACTCCTTTCGGAGAAACGGGTTCGTTCAAATAAGCTTCCGTTTTTTTATCAGGAACGATCAATCTTTCTTCCTTTTGTTTTAAGACTATAATTTTTCGAAATTATATTTTATAGTTGCCGATATGAACAGTTTTTTCAAAACGGCAGCGTTATTTTTTTTCCTGACGGCCCCGGCGGGCGCGCAGACGCTTGACATACAAACGGGACACGAAATGAAAAGAATCGCCTATTCCGCCAAGGCGGGCGTGGAAGTTTTTGCCGAAGCGGCCGGCGGAAAATGGTGCGAAGATATCCTGAGCCTGAAAATTTTCGCGCAGGACGAAACGGCTTTTGAAGAAACCGCCCTGAACGCTTTGATGGCAAAAGTGGCGCTGGTGCTGAACAACGAATGTCCTTCCGCTTTACAGGCCGTCATTGACGGTTACAGCGCCAATACGCTGGTTTATCAGGGATCGGCTTCGGCAACGGACAAATGGAAACCGGAAAAAGGCACTTTAAAAGTAAAAATCAGGCAGCTGCAGGCCGCCGCCGTCAATACCGCGCGCCCAAAAGACGGCTTCCCCGTCAAAGAATGGGCGCCGCCGGCCGGAAAACAAAGAATTGTCGCGCACATTGATCCGCAGACGGCTTTGGAATACAGGATATATTCCAAAGACAAAAGCTGTTCCATTTTATACACGACCGACAAACCCGCGGACAAAATCAAAAACTGGTTTATCAGCGTCGGCAGCAACTCTTGTTCGGAAAACCTGATTTACGGCAGGGCGGAAGTTTCCGTTTTTAATGAAAAAGGAAATCTGGAAACAACGTTGGACGGTTATTTTACCGAAGGGCGTTTCACGGGACGGAAGAATTTAAACGTCGTTTTGCTGAACCGTTACGGGGCCGGAAAAAACGAACAGAATTTAAGCTATCTGATCGATTCGGATTCCGAATTGAAAATTCATTATCTGGGGTATTTAAAAAGCCGACCCAACCGGAAAACCGGTTTTTATTCGCCCTGGACGGGGTGTTCGCCGTTTGTCATCGCCGCCGTAACGGAAAATGAAGAGTTGTTTTTGGAAAACGCCGTGACCGACAACATCTTGCGGACGGCGGAAAGTTTCGCCGATATTTTCTGTCATGGGGCGACGCAGATGAAATTTTTCGCAACGACCGTCCCGCAGGGAATTCCCGGCATGGACATGCCCGAAACCGCCAAAAAAAATTCCGAAGAAACGGCGGATACGGAATCGCGGTTGATTTATGCGGCCGTTTTGGAAAGAAAACCCGGCAAAAAATGGAAAATCGTATCGGACAAAACGCAAAACCTGGCCCGGCTGAGGGAAAATGCCCGCCGCGCCGAAAATCTGCGCGAACATCAATTAATGATGGCGGACTATAACGAATTAACAAAGTCGGATTATCTGGGGCGGCTGGCTTATATGATCGGCGCGGACAGGATCGACAATCTGCCCGCCATGCTGACCGCGGCGGCCATTATGCAAAAACCGGTGCGCGTCAATATGCTGGTCAATATTTCTTCTTTGGGGCTGGACAAAGCCTGGGCCGGCTGGCCGGCGGAATTTCTGATTACGCAGACCAGCGGGCTGCTGAACAGGCCGGGCTGGCATATTGTCAGCGGCAATCTGCGTCCGATGACCGCCGAAGAAAGAAAACAAAATAAAAAAACAGACGCCTTCAGTTCCGGCGTTCTGGAGCTGTCTTCCGCCGCCGCCTGCGAACAGGAAGCCTGCGGAGAAGTCGCCGATCTGGTCGGTTTAATCCGGCGGCGGCATGAAAAACCGAACTGGCTGCCGTATCACGCTCCTTACAAACAGGGGGACGATTCATGACAAAAAGCATGTGGGTCGCCGTAACGATTTTATTCCTGCTGTTCACAGCCTGCGGCGTTTTTATGGTCTTGCTGCAAAAAGACGAAGAAGAAAAAAACATTCATTACTTTTTAACCCGGAACCGTCTGAACAACAGCGTGTCGTATCAGGATTTATCTTTGTCCGTTTCCGACGCCGCCGTATTAAAAAACGTTTCGGTCCGTTTAAACGCTCTGCCCGGCCTGGCTAATAAAACAGACGAGTTCGCCGTGCATGATTACAAAGAAAGCGGGCATATTGCGACCAGACTGTCCTTCAGCGCCAGGAACGTTTCCTTTCAGCTGGTAGACATTGCCCGGATATTAAAAAAATCAGATGAAAGCGTTGTTGATTCTCTGGCTTTTTTCAATCCGGCAGCGGATATTTTAAATTTCCCGCTGTACGCCGTCATGCTGGCCGGCTGCAACAGCGTTTTCGCCAATGTCAAAGGCGAATACGCCTATTATCCGGCGGCAAAAAAAATGACGCTGGCGGCGGATATAACCGACAAATGTCTGGGACGCTGGAATTTTTCGGTTTCCCTGAACAATATTTCCAACGCCCAGCAGGGACAGCTGGTTTTAGCGTTTAAGCATTTCGTACAAAAAGGCAGCCCCGTATCGGATTTAAAAAATTTCCTGAACGGCGCCGTTGTGACTTCGTTGTCATTTTCTTATACGGAATCGGGATTGGTCAATGGGTATAAACGATATATCGACACGCTTTACCTGCGCCAGCCCAACGCCCCCAGCCCCGCCGAACCGGGCAGCCGCGAAATTCAGAAAATCGTTTCGTATCTGTCCTTTTCAAACGCGCACAGGCAGAGGAACGCGGATATTGCGCAGACAATCGCCGCTTTTATCAAATCGCCCGATAAAATCAGTTTTCAAAGCAAACCGGGCAAAGAAGTTCCTCTGCGTGTGCTGAACGGTTCGTTCCTGCGGCGCATGACGGATCTGTTGCTGCGGCTGGATACGACAGTCACGCTTGAAAAATCAACTTTTTAACATTTATTCGGCAAACATCGGCGTTGATAAATATCTTTCCCCCGTATCGGGCAGCAGAACAACGATTGTTTTTCCTTTGTTTTCAGGACGTTTTGCCACCTGCGCCGCCGCATAAACGGCCGCCGCGGAAGAAATGCCCGCCAAAATCCCTTCCCGGCGCGCCAATATCCTGCCGGTTTTAAAAGCCTGGTCCCCCGTCACGCGAATGATTTCATCGTAAATCTGCCGGTCTAAAATTTCCGGCACAAAATTCGCGCCAATTCCCTGCAAGGGGTGAGGTCCGGCCTTTCCTTCGGACAAAAGAGGCGACGCGTCGGGTTCGACGGCAATGACTTTTATTTCCGGATTTTTCGATTTCAAATACCGGCCGACGCCCGTCAGCGTGCCGCCCGTTCCGACGCCGGCAACAAAAATATCGACTTTGCCGTCCGTATCCTGCCAGATTTCAGGGCCGGTCGTTGCTGCGTGCGCCGCGGGATTCGCCGGGTTCGAAAATTGGCCGGGAATAAAGCTGTCCGGCGTTTTCGCGGCAATTTCTTCGGCTTTTTCCACCGCGCCGGCCATACCTTTCGCTCCTTCGGTCAAAACGATTTCGGCGCCGTAAGCCTTTAACAGACTGCGGCGTTCAACGCTCATCGTTTCGGGCATTGTCAAAATAACTTTGTACCCGCGCGACAGCCCCACGCAGGCCAGTCCGATGCCCGTATTCCCGCTGGTCGGTTCGACAATGACGGCCCCCGGTTTCAACAAGCCTTTTTCTTCGGCATCGTCTATCATCGCTTTGGCGACCCTGTCTTTGACCGACCCGGCCGGGTTAAACATTTCCAATTTTGCCAGCACCGCCGCGCCGAGGCCTTCCGCTTTTTCATAGTTCGACAATTCCATCAAAGGCGTACGCCCGATCAGTTCCGAAACCGTTTTATAAATTTTTGTCATGTTCAATCCTTCTTTTTCATTCATAAAAAAGGGCTTTCCAGCGCAGAAAGCCCCCGAAACACATATTTTCGTTACTTTCCGCAGCCGCACTGCGCAACCGTCCCGCAGCCGCACGGTCTTACCGGGCAGTCACACGCGGCAAACGCCGCGGAAGTGTAAAGCAGGCAGGCAAACGCGAACAAAACCACTTTCTTCATTTTATGTCCTTTCTTTTCGAAGTGAAAACATTATTTATTATGGAGCTCTTTCTTGAAAAGTCAACCAAAATAGTAGACTTTAAATAAAGCTTATTTCTCCCCGAAAATATGCTATAAAGAATTTAAAGGAAAGGAAGCCGTATGAAAATATCGACAAAAGGACGTTACGGGCTGCGCATTTTGCTGGATTTGGCGTTACATTCAAAAAATGACCCGCGGCAAATGAAAGAAATCGCGCAGTCCCAGCAGATTTCCGAAAAATATATCAGCCGTCTGATTTTAAGCCTGAACAAAGCCGGCCTGATTATTTCCCTGCGCGGCGCAAAAGGCGGCCTGCAGCTGGCAAAGCCGCCCAAAGAAATTACACTGCTGGATATTATCGAAGCGATGGAAGGCCCCGTTTCCATTGTCGAATGTGTCGCGGATAAAACATTTTGCAAAAAATCCGCCGATTGTTCGGCCTGCAGGGTATGGTCGTCTTTAAATAAAAAAATAAAAAAACAAATGCAGGAAATCACTTTAAAAGACCTTCTTAAATCGGAAAAAAACAGAATCGGCCGTTTATCGGTTTGACTTCCCGTTTTTGCCGCCGCATTATACCCGCGTTACAAATTTTAAACGGCAGGATCGCATGAAAATCGGATTTATTTCTCTGGGGTGTTCGAAAAACACAATTGACACGGAAATGATGCTGGCGCATTTGGACGACGCAGGTTGGGAAATTACCGGCGACGCCCGCGAAGCAGACGTTATTCTGATCAACACGTGCGGTTTTATCGGCGACGCCAAAGAAGAATCCATAGAAACAATCCGCGAAATCGCCGGGTTAAAAAAAACCGGAAAATTAAAAAAGCTGATCGTTACAGGCTGTCTGGCCGAACGCTGGCGCGAAAAAATCCTGCAAAAGCTGCCTGAAATCGACGCGGTAACGGGTCTGGGCGGCGTGCATCAGATTGTTGACGTGATTCAAAAATCGTTCAAAACGGAAAAGTACCAGATGTTCAACGATTACGAACAAACGCCGATCGAAGGCGAACGCCTGCTTTCTGACGACGCTCCCGGCGTTTTCCTGCGCATATCCGAAGGCTGCGACAACCGTTGTTCTTACTGCGCCATTCCGAAAATCCGCGGCAGATACCGTTCCCGCACGATTGAAAGCATTATTGAAGAAGCGCAGGATCTGGAAGCAGCCGGCGCCAAAGAATTAAATCTGATTGCCGAAGACACGTCGCGTTACGGCATTGATTTATACAACAAAAATACGCTGGCAGAGCTGCTGCGCCGTTTAGGAAAAGAAACAACGTTTCCGTGGATCAGAATTTTTTATTGTTATCCGGATAAAATCACGGACGAATTAATTGCCGAAATACGCGACAATCCGCGTGTTTTGCCCTATATCGACATGCCGGTCCAGCATGTCAGCGACACGGTGTTAAAGCGTATGAACCGCCACGGAAACAAAGCGCAGATTCAATCCGTCATTGAAAAGCTGCGCCGTGAAATTCCGGACATTGTCATTCGTACGACCGTTATCGTCGGTTTTCCCGGCGAAACGGACGCGCAGTTTGAAGAACTGCTGGATTTTATCAAAAAAACAAAATTCAACCGTCTGGGGGCGTTTATTTATTCGCGTGAAGAAGGAACGCCGGCTTTTGATTTCGCAGACCAGATTGACGACGCCGTCAAACAGGAACGTTTTGACGCATTGATGTCGGCGCAGGCGGAAATCAGCCTGATCTGCCAGCAGGATTGCATCGGTCAGATGCGCGACGTGTTGTGCGAAGGCTTTGACGAAGAAGAAAACATGTATTTCGGGCGCGATTTTTCCAACGGCCCCGACGTTGACGGCAAAGTCTTTTTTACGGCTGAAACTCCTGTGCCCGCCGGCAGTTTCGCGCGCGTCAAAATTACCGGCGCGGACGAATATGATCTGTTCGGACAGTGCGATTAAACGGGCTTCAGGCCTTTTTGCTTGCATTGGCCGGATCGTCCGTCTATCCTGAACCGGTTGAATTTTAGCAGGAGAATTCCTTTGACTATTAAAAATATCTTTTGGGACGTTGACGGCGTGCTGGCAAATCTGAATTTTGCCTATTTCAACTTCCTGACCAACCACCCGAACTACAAAGAAACCTATGCCGGCCTGAAGTGGGAAGATTTGCCCAAAGTTCTGCCGATACAGCCCAAATACGGCGCGTTGGAATTAAAAACTCACCCGGAAATGGGAACGCAGATGGATTATGATTTCTGTCATTCTCCGGAATTTTTCAACAACCGGCCGTTGTACCCGCATGTCGTCGAAACGTTGCGCGAATTAAACAAGCTGGGCTACAAACAGTTTACGATGTCCGCGACTTTTGACGTGGAAACAAAGAAAAAGCTGTTAAATGAATTGTTGAAAGACGTTACCGATTTTCTGACAATCGAATGTGTGCAGCATGGCAAGTTCATGCATGACACCGCAAAAGAAGACATGCTGAAAGCCTGTTTCGACAAATACGGTTTGAAAGCCGAAGAAACCGTTCTGGTTGACGACAGAATTTACAATCAGCATGCCGCAATTAACGTTGGCGCGCACCCTGTGCGTTACCGCTGCGAATTTACAACGGATCTGCCCGACGACATGAAATGGATTCCCGAAATGCACAGTCTGGAGGAATTCAAAACCTGGCTTTTGGCGCAAAAATAAAGTTTATGAGGATAAAATGAGCAAAATCATTACGATGATTCCGGTCAGGCTGGCCGCAACCCGTCTGCCGAACAAGCCGTTGTTGGACATTAACGGCAAAACGCTGATCCAGCGTGTTTATGAAAATGTCAAAGCCGCCATTGACGGCGATGTCTGTATTGCCTGTGGTGATGAAAAAATTATGGAAGAAGCCGAAAAATTCGGAGCTCAGTGCGTTTTAACCGATCCGAATCTGCCTTCCGGCACGGACAGAATTGCAACGGCTTTAAAACAAATCGATCCGGACGGCACAAAATACGATATCGCCGTTAATTTCCAGGGCGACAACATTAACGTTGATCCGGCCATTAACAACCGGCTGATTAAAATTATCGAAGAAACAAACTGCGATATCGCCACCTGCGGCATGGTCTTTAAAACATTGAAAGACGCGGAAAACCCCAACAACGTCAAAATCGTCATGGGGCTGGAAAAAGGGGAAACGCAAGGACGCGCCGTTTATTTTACACGGGCTCTGGCTCCTTATATCCGCGATCCGGACACATGCGCTTATCAGGATTATTATCATCACATCGGCATTTATGTTTTCAAAACGGACGTATTGAAAAAATTCCTGAACATGAAAGAAGCCGTTTTGGAAAAACGCGAAAAACTGGAACAGTTGAGATTCCTGCAAAACGGTTATCATATGCAGGCGCTGATCGTTGACAAAATCAAATTAAACGAAGCGGCTCCGGCCGATATCAATACGGTTGAAGAACTGGAAGAATTCAGAAAACTGGGCATATAGGTTTTATGAAAAAACATATTTTTGTTTTGATACTTGTTTTTTTAACGGCGTGTTCTGCGCCGTTAAAATTATCCGATAAAAACAGCGGAACGCATCAAACCGTACGCGTCGGCCAAAAAGTAGTCATCAGTCTGGACGAAAATCCGTCGACGGGTTATTCCTGGCAGTTTTTTATTACCCCCGCGAAACAAAAGACAATTACGGATATAGCTGAAAATTATATCGACCCCGACACATCTTTGATCGGCGCGGGCGGCATAAAAGAATATTCTTTTACGGCCGCGCAAAAAGGAACGTTAACAGTGACGGGATACTATTTCCGTCCGTGGGAAAAATTAAACGAACGAACGGATCGAAAAGTCGTTTATACGATTGAAGTCACCGATTGATTCTCGCTTTCTTTCGGATATTTTCCGCGTATGACAAAATAAGCCGCGGCCAACGCCGCAAAAGTTATAATCCAGGAAACCGGATACGACAGGAACAGAAATTCAAACGTATGGTATTTCGGAATTTGGAAAACCGTCGCGATCCAAACCAGCCGCAGTCCGCACGCCCCGGCCAAAGCGATAACGGCGGGTAAAAGCGACGATCCCAATCCGCGCAGCGCGCCTGTCATGACGTCCATCAATCCGCATAAAGCATACGGAAGACCGACGACGCGCAGCCTGACCAGCCCCGCCGCGACCGCTGCCGGATCGCCCGTATAAATCCCCAGCAGAGCGGATCCGAAAAACACCGCCAGTCCGCCCAGCGCGATCCCGGTAACGCAGGCGCACATCAGCGCGCAGCGGGTAATACGGTTAATCCTTGAATAATTTCCGGCCCCGACATTACGGCTGATAAACGTCGTTGCCGTCGGCTGAAAAGCGTTCATGCTGATCCAAATAAAACAGTCAACATTTTGCGACGCCGCCGTTCCGGCCATATATACCGGACCGAATGAATTAACCGCGGACTGAATAACCATATTGGACAGGCTGAAAACAAAGCTTTGAAAGCCGGCGGGAATTCCCAGTTTTAAAATATTCACGGCAATTTCGGGATTTAACCGGATCCGGCTGAAATAAATTCTGGACGAATCTCTGCGCCGGGCCAAATAGGACAGCACCAAAATCATCGCCAGCGTCTGCGCGATAACGGTCGCCAGAGCGACGCCCGCGACGTCCATATTAAAACAGATGACAAAAACCAGATTTAAAACCACGTTCGTTATACCGGAAATTATCAAAAACAGCAGCGGTTTTTTGGTGTCTCCGTTCGCATACAAAATAGCAGCCCCGAAATTATAGACGGCCGTCGGCACCATGCCGAAAAAATAAATGCGCGTATACAAAACCGATAACGGTAAAACGCTGTCAGGCGTCTGCATAAGAATTAAAATTTGTCTGGAAAAAAGCAGACCAGCCGCGGCAGCCAGCAGTCCCGCCGTTATGCCCAAAGCGATCGAAGTATGAACGACGCGGCGCAGACCTTTGAGATTTCCGGATCCCAGGCAGCGGGAAGCCAAAACGTTGGTACCGATGCTCAACCCGATTGAAAAATTAGTCAAAAGGCTGATTAAAGTCGTTGTCGAACCGACGGCCGCCAAAGAATGTGTTGATCCGAAATGGCCGACCACCGCGATATCCGAAGCGTTAAACAATAACTGAAGAACGCTTGACGCCATTAAAGGCAGGGCAAACAAGAGCATTGAAGGCAGCAAGGCTCCGTTTGTCATATCAATATTTTTGGATTTCAAAAACATTTGTTATCCCTCCGGGAAAAGGGAATATAGGCTTGAAAAAAAAGCTTGTACAGTCTTAAATAAAAGGATCGTAAGCCCATTGCAGCAAAGCCTGGCGCTGGCGAATCCGGCAGGAAATGTCCAACGGCAGGCAATGATGTTCAATTTGCGCTTTATGACGGCGGAAAGCTCGCCAACGTTTTATCTGAACCTGATCCAGGCCGGCAATCCGCCTGCCCATATAATAACGGCAGTACCACTGAAACCAGCCGCGCGGGTCAGGTTCCAAAATCCACCCTTTTTTGCGCCAGACTCCCAAAGACTGGCGCGACCTGACTTTAAAATAATTGCATGAAACATCGGGCCCGCCGGCTGACAATTTTGCTTTTTCAAACCAATCCGGCGGAAATTCGTTTCGGCAATCCGTCATATAATGGCCTTCGAAAACCCCGAGTTCCAGCATTTCCTTCGGCGTCAGATCGGGCGTAAAACCGGGATCGAAATCCAAACCGGCAGGAGCGCTGTACGCGTATTCGTAACCAGACTGCATTTTATCAAAAACCGTAACCATTTCCGCCTCTTTTTCTTTCAGGGTAAAGAAAAAATCTTTCCTGAACAATTAAGACAAAAGTTATCATTTCTTTTACAAAACCCGTCAGTTTTTATATAGTAACGACAAAAGATGCAGATAAAGAGGCCATATGATGAAACAAACAATCGCTTTTTTCCGCCGGATCGGATTGGTCGGGCGTATTATTGCAGGTTTATTGGTCGGAACCGCGGCGGGGCTTTTTCTGCCTCAGATGAGTCTTATTGCTCTGCCGGGGACTTTTTTTATCAACGCGCTGAAATCCGTCGCGCCGGTTCTTGTTTTCCTGCTGGTCATGAGCGCTTTGATCAACGCGCGGGGAAATCATGGCGGACGATTGCGGAAAATTATTTTCCTATATCTTTTCAGTACGTTTTCCGCCGCCGTTGTCGCCGTTGTCACCAGTTTTATTTTCCCTGTAAAAATGCAGTTCATTCAAGCTGTTCAGGAAAACGCGCCCGGCGGATTAAAAGAAATCACCCTGTCTTTATTGTCGCGTTTGATCGATAATCCCGTAAACGCTTTATTGTCGGCAAACTATATCGGCATTTTGTGCTGGGCTGTTATTTTCGGCATCGCCCTGAAAAAAGTGGCTTCCGAAGAAACAAAAAAAACCGTCGCGGAATTTGCCGAAGCTTTAACGATTGTCGTGCGCTGGATTATCAATTTCGCGCCGGTCGGCATTATGGGCATTGTTTTTTCGACCGTTTCTCAAAACGGGCTGAGCATTTTTACGACTTACGGGCAATTATTGGGGCTGCTGGTCGGAACGATGGTTCTGGTCGCGCGGGTTATTAATCCCTTGATTGTTTTTTGCTTTTTGCGGCGAAACCCTTATCCTTTGGTTTTCAAATGTCTGAAATCAAGCGGTATTACGGCTTTCTTTACCAGAAGTTCCGCCGCCAACATTCCCGTTAACATGGAATTGTGCGAAGAATTGGAGCTGGATAAAGAAATTTATTCCGTATCTATTCCGCTGGGCGCCACAATTAACATGGACGGCGCCGCCGTAACGATTACGGTGATGGCTATGGCGGCCGCTTATACGCTGGGGATCGAGGTGACTTTGCCTGCCGCCGTCATTATGAGTATTCTGGCCGCCCTCAGCGCATGCGGCACGTCGGGCGTCGCGGGCGGATCCATTTTGCTGATTCCGCTGGCCTGTTCTTTGTTCGGAATCGGCAACGACATTGCCATGCAGGTGGTCGCCGTCGGTTTTACTTTGGGCGTTATTCAGGATTCCGTCGAAACGGCTTTGAATTCTTCCGGAGACGTTCTGTTCGCAGCGACGGTCGAATATGCCGACCGTTTAAAAAACGGGGAAAAAATTCCGAAAATCTGACGGCGGAACGACAGAGATTGTTCGCTTTCGCTCACCCCTCAAGGGGGCCGCTCGAACTGCCGTCCTGCGCGTCGTCACCAAAGGTGACCGAACCCATCGCTAAGAAAAAAACAGGGCTAAATCCCTGTTTTTTATCTGCAAGATCTCAAATTCGTTATCAAACGAGGACGATAGGACGAGTGAGATTAAGAATTTGAGCCCGTGGGTTCCAATCCGCATCTTCTAACCAATAAAAAAGGGTGTCAAAAGACACCCTTTTTTATTGGTAGGCGATGAGGGATTCGAACCCACGGCCCGCTGATTAAGAGTCAGCTGCTCTACCAACTGAGCTAATCGCCCTTAAACTTTAAAAAAGTTATAGTCCCTTAAATTTTATTTTGCAATAAATTTTTTTAGAAGAAAACTTCTCTTTCTGCCAAAAACCACCCCTTTCCTTTTCAAAAAAACAATGTTATGGTAGGTCAACCGCGGAGAACACAATGTCCTTGTCAAATTCTATCGCTCTGATCCGTCTGTGCCGGCCAAAGCACTGGCTGAAAAACCTGCTGGTTTTTGCTCCGCTGGTTTTCAGCGGCAACCTGTTGGCCCCCGATAATTTCTTTAAAACTCTGACCGGCTGGATCGCCTTTAATTTTACGGCTTCCGCCGTCTATATCTTTAATGATCTGCGCGATATCGAAACGGATAAACGGCATGAAATAAAAAAAAGCCGGCCTCTGGCCGCCGGGCAAATAACGCCCGCGGCGGCAAAAATCCTGTTCTGCCTGCTGGTCTGCGCCGCCGCGGGAATAAACGCTGCAGCGTCAAGTCTGGCTGAACCCGCAGGCTTGCTGCTTTTGTATCTTATTATGAACATATGCTATTCGCTGGGGATAAAAAAAGTCCCGCTGCTGGACGTTACTGTTCTGGTGTTCGGATTTCTAATCAGAATTTTTTACGGCGCTTTTTTAATCGACACCGCCGTTTCCGTCTGGCTGTATCTGACCGTTACAACCATGTCGGCTTATCTGGGGCTGGGAAAGCGGCGCAACGAACTGCAAAAAAGGATCGACAACAACCATGAAATCAACGGCGTTTTAAAGTTCTATACGCCCGAATTCCTGGATAAAAACATGTATATGTGTTTAACGCTGACGATTGCTTTTTACGCTTTATGGGCGATTTCGCCGATCCCGGCGCTGCCCGATCCGTCAAATGCCAGAGTCTGGACGGTACCGCTGGTCTTATTGATCTGCATGCGTTACAGTCTGCTGATCGAATCGAAAACGTACGCAGATCCCGTAGACGTTCTGACGTCTGACAAAATCTTGATTTTTCTGGTAATGTTTTACGGGTTGTATATGGCTTTTTTAATGTATGGCCGGTTCTTTTTTTAAGGAGGATATATGCTGACAGTTCTGGATTACGGCGGCGGCAACTTAAAAAGCGTTGTCAATATGCTGGATTCTTTCGGCCTGCCGTACGGCGTTACGGATAAGGCCGAAGACGTCATCAACGCAGACAGGCTGATCTTTCCGGGGCAAGGGCATTTCGGCCAGGTCATGGAAGCTTTGAAATTTAAAGGGCTGGCCGAACCGTTGCGCCGGGCGATTTCAAGCGGCGTGCCTTTTTTGGGCATATGCGTCGGCTTGCAGGTCTTATTTGATTCTTCCGAAGAAGCGCCGGGCGTAAACGGGCTGGGGATATTAAAAGGAAAAAATATCCGTTTCACCCGGGGCAAAATCCCGCAGATCGGCTGGAATAAGATCAAAACGACAAAAGCCAATACTTTTTTAAGTCAGGATTTTTATTATTTCGTAAATTCTTATCACGTTGTCTGCGACGACCCGGCTGTCGTTTCCGCAACGGCGGAATATTATATTCCGTTTACGGCCGCCGTTCAGGCCGGAAATATTACGGCGACACAATTTCACCCCGAAAAAAGCGGACGGACGGGACAAGAAACAATCCGCCGATGGGTGGAAGGATAAGGAGGCCGACATGCTGACAAAACGCATTATTCCCTGTCTGGACGTTAAAGACGGTCAAACCGTTAAAGGCGTTAACTTTGAAAATTTAAAATATGCCGGCGATCCGGTTTCTCTGGCGCGCAGATATTCGCAGGACGGAGCGGACGAATTGGTTTTCCTGGACATTACGGCAACGAACGACGGGCGCAAAACGATGCTGGACGTTGTGGAACGAGTCGCCAAAGAAGTCTTTATCCCCTTTACCGTCGGCGGCGGTATCAAAACGATTGAAGACATTCGCGCTTTATTGTTGGCGGGAGCGGACAAAGTTTCATTAAACACCGCCGCCGTCGCAAATCCGCAGCTGATCAAACAGGCCGCGGACCGGTTCGGGTCGCAGTGTGTGGTCATCGCTGTTGACGCCAGACGTTTCGACGGTGATTTTTATGTTGTCGTCAACGCGGGACAGAAAAAAACAGATAAAAAAGTCCTTGACTGGGTCAAAGAAATCGAAACGCTGGGCGCGGGAGAAATCCTGCTGACGTCTATGGACGCGGACGGAACGCAAAAAGGATTCGATTTGGAATTAACGGCGCTGGTATCCCAAAATACAAACCTGCCCGTCATTGCTTCGGGCGGAGCAGGCCCCGATCCCGCGCATTTCGTCGACGTGTTTACCAAAGGGTTTGCGGACGCGGCTCTGGCGGCGTCCATTTTCCATTACGGCACTCTGCCCGTCCCGGATTTAAAGCTGGCTTTGCAGCAAAAGCATATTAATGTCAGAATGGGATAAAGGAATTTACAATGGATTTTCTTTCCGTTCCCCAGCTGTTGGGATATATTGCCTATGTGATTTCGCTGACGGGCGCTTTGCAAAAAAACGATAAAAAGCTGTTTTTATTATTTGCCGTGTCAAACGCGCTGTTCAGCGTCCACCATTTTTTACTGGGCAATTTCAGCGCCTGTCTGTCCAAAATCATCGTCGGCAGCAGAATGTATTTAAACATTTATTTCAAAGGCGGCGTTATTGCTTATCCGTTCGCGGTTATTGCCCTGGTTTCGGGATATTTCAGTTATAAAACCCCTTACAGCCTGCTGCCGGTCGCGGCCGTCGTAATCGCGACGTTTGTCGCGGCTTATTCCGGCGGTATAAAGCTGAGAATATGTTTCATTATCTGCTGTTGTTTATGGCTGGTCCACGACATTGCCGGTCGGTCCGTCGGCGGCGCCGTCGAAGATATCACCAGTATTTTAATTTATTCTTTTACGCTTTGGCGCATGAAAAAAGATCAAAAAAAGAGCCTGAACAATTCAGGCTCTTTAACGCGATTACAACAGGATCGTGCCGCGTAAACTGAATACCGTGCCGAAATCCCGGTCGCGTTTCGACGCGGGGTGAACGTACAGCTGAATGTCCGGCGCAATCGTAAAAAACTGCGTAATCCCGATATTCCAATATGTTTCCAGTACTGTTTCATACTGGCGCATCGGTTCTGACGAATCAAAATAGTCTTTGCTGACTTTGTTGTAAGCGACGGCAAAGCCGATCTGATCCAGCGGATTGCGGTCCAAAGGATTATTATACACGCCGCCGGCAACATACGATTGGGTAACGGGCATCGAATCGCCCGTCGCGGCGTTGACGCGCAGGAAAACGCCCCATTTTTCCGTTAAATTCTGCGACATATTGACAGACCAGCCCGTCGTATTCTGCGGCTGGGTATCAACGCTGGGCTGATTATAAACCAACAAAGAATACTGCCCCGCCTGCCCGTTGATTGTCGGCGTATAGGAAACGGATCCGAACGTTGTAAAACGGTGATCGCCCCAGCCTTTGGACGACAGAGTCTGTCCCGTTATGTTGCGGGCGTTTTGAAAACCGCCGGCAAAAGACCATTCTTCGTTCGGGTTAATCTGAACGTATGCCCCCAGCCCGGCAATCGGATATGTTTCGCTGGCATTTTGCGACAAAGCATAATTGATAAAATTCGTCTGCTGGTTGGAATCGTACTGAGTCCCGTCAAAATCAGACAAAGGAAACTGGCCGACCGTTACTGAAAATTTGTTATTGAACAAAGACTGCGTATAACTTAACTGATCAATCGCGTTCGACGGCGTTGAATAATCGTTGATCGAATTCGCCAAAAACAGTTTATCTCCGATATTTTCCGCTTTATTGCCCCAGTAACGCACGGCTGTATAAGAAGCATTAATCGTTCCCGATCCATACGTATCGTCGTTAAAAATCTGCCATGAAAAAGTCGGGGCATAAATGCTTTGCGTCGCTGTTTTTCCTCCGTTCGGAACACCTTTCTGGCCCATAAAAGAAACGTCCAGAGAATACTGGATCCCGAAATCGTCCGACAACATGGATTTGAATTTATTATAGTCTTCTTCAAATCCTTCAACGTCGTTTTCCAGCCGTTTCATCGCATTTTTCAAACGGGTCGATAACCTGCCGGTGTTGTTCATCTGCGGCCGCGTTGTTGAAACATCGAATTGTTCCGATATTTCAAATTGTTCCGTCTGCTGCGCAAAAGCGGGCAAAGAAAACAAAACTGCCGCGCAGGTTAAAGAAAGTATCCGCGCGTTTTTCATTTGTTTATATTTTATATTTTTCATCAGATCCTCGCACAATCATAATAAAATAAAGAAAAACATAAATCATAAAAACAAAAATAAAAATACGATAACAGGCATATATAGAAACGTATAGGG
>JAJXEL010000007.1:19300-21348 GCA_021639925.1 Alphaproteobacteria bacterium
ATGTTAGTAGGTACACGCTATCCGACTTTGGCTTTTCACACCGGCGGCGTCGGTCAGGCCGACGACGGTATTCCGCCGCAGCCGTTTGAAACGTTTTGTTACGATTCGGCTTTAACACAGGCAAAAATCCAGGATTTTAACGTCGTTCCGTATACTTCCGTTTTACCGCCGGAACTGTACAACAACATCGTTCCCGTAGATAAAGTATCCAAATTCTTTAAACACGGCGCGGTTCTGGAAGTCATCATCGCCGGAAACGGAGCCAGCATCAACGAACACCGCGCTATCGCGACCGGCGTCGGCGTCTGCTGGGGTAAAGACAAAGACGGAAAGCTGATCGGCGGCTGGGCTGCCGAATATGTTGAATATTTCCCGACCTATATCGATGACGAAATCGCCAAAGGTCACGCGGAAATGTGGTTAAACAAATCCTTAAACCACGAACTGGAACTGCGCGGCGTCGAAAAACACAGCGAATTCCAGCTGTTCCATAACTACATCAATATTACGCAGCAATTTGCTTACTGTTTAACGGCTTTGGGTTTCCTGAACTTTGAAACGGCCGACCCCGTTAAATTGTAATTTCTTAAAGCGGTATCGTCTTTTTAAACAAAAGCGATGCCGCTTTTTTGTTTAAAAGGATATTAAAATGGCACAGCAACAAAACACAAACAAAAAACTGGGGCTGATCGCGCTGGCCAGCGTCGTGATCAGTTCAATGATCGGCGGCGGCATTTACAGCCTGCCGCAGAATATGGCTGCCGGCGCGTCAGTAGGGGCCGTGCTGGTCGCCTGGGTCATAACCGGCGTCGGCATGTATTTCCTGGCGAATTCTTTTCGCATTCTGTCAGACGCCAAACCTGACCTGACCGCCGGTATTTATATGTACGCGCGCGAAGGATTCGGACCGTTCATGGGATTTACAATCGGCTGGGGATACTGGCTTTGCCAGATCTTCGGAAACGTCGGATACGCCGTTATTACCATGGACGCGTTGAATTATTTTTTCCCGCCTTACTTCGCCGGCGGCAACAATCTTTATTCCATTATCGGAGGATCGGTTTTAATCTGGTTCTTTAACTTTGTCGTCCTGCGCGGCGTGCAGCAGGCCAGCTTTATCAACACAATCGCAACCATATTCAAAATCCTGCCGCTGTTTATCTTTGTTCTGATTATGATTTTCGCGTTCAAAATTCATCAGTTCGAAGCTGACTTCTGGGGCAATCTGGCTTCACACGGGCAGGCGGCCCTGGGATCCGTTCCCGAACAGGTTAAAAGCACTATGCTGGTTACTTTGTGGGCTTTCATCGGGATTGAAGGGGCCGTCGTTCTGTCCGACCGCGCCGAAAACAAATCAGAAGTCGGAAAAGCGACTTTTATCGGTTTCCTGGGCTGTCTGACGGTTTACGTCCTGCTGTCCGTCCTGCCTTACGGATTTATGAATCAGGCCGAACTGGCCGCCGTTCCCAATCCGTCAACCGCCGGCGTTTTAGAAGCCGTTGTCGGAAAATGGGGCAGCTGGCTGATGAATATCGGATTGTTGATCGCCGTTTTGGCCAGCTGGCTGGCATGGACGATGATTACGGCGGAAATTCCTTTCGCTGCAGCCCAAAACGGTACTTTTCCCAAAGTCTTCGCCGCTGAAAACGAACACAAATCCCCTTCCGTTTCTTTGTGGGTCACCAGTTCATTGATGCAGCTGGCCATTTTAATGGTTTATTTTTCCAATAATGCCTGGAATACCATGTTGTCCATTACCGGCGTTATGGTGTTGCCGGCTTATTTGTCCAGCATGGCGTACCTGTGGAAAATCTGCGAAGACGGAGAATATCCCGCGACGGCTTCCGTCCCGCGGTCGGGAGCCTTAATCTGTTCGATTTTGGGATCTTTCTACGCCTTATGGCTGATCTATGCCGCCGGGCTGGAATATCTGCTGATGGCCGTGTTGTTCCTGACAATCGGAATTCCCGTCTTTATCTGGTCGCGCAAAGAAAATAATCCGACGGAAAAAACATTCAGCGACAGAGAATTGTCGTTCGCCTGGTTGC
>JAJXEL010000007.1:21358-22665 GCA_021639925.1 Alphaproteobacteria bacterium
CCTGGTTGCTGGTGATTATCTCGGTCGTCGCCTTATTCCTGTTCTGGCGCGGCATTTTAAAAGTCTGATCAAATTGAAAAAAACAAAAAAACGGCGGAAAAGATTTCCGCCGTTTTCACTTTACCCTGCCTGACTTTAGTGGTAACTTTTTTATATTGTATTTTCCGTCGGGGTTTTTTTATGACTCTTTTAATCGTTCTGGTCGTTTTTACGGTCGGCACTTCTTTTTTATGTTCGATGCTGGAAGCGTCTTTGCTGTCCATCACGCCCAGTTATATCGCCCGGCTGGAAGAAAACGAACCCAAACTTTATAAAAAAATTTCTTCTTTAAAATCGCATATCGACCGCCCTCTGGCCGCCATTTTAATGCTCAATACAATCGCCAACACCGCCGGCGCGTCTTGTATCGGGGCGCAGGTCGCCGTCGTTTTCGGTTCCCAATATGTCGCGTTGGCTTCCGCTGTCATGACAGTTCTGATTCTGACGTGCAGCGAAATTATCCCTAAAACAATCGGCGCGACATACTGGCAAAAGCTGGTCGGTCTGTTATGTTTTTCTTTAAGTATAATGTTGTTCGTTCTGAAACCGTTTTTAAAACTGTTCGAACTGATCACGGCGTTGATTACGCCCAAAAACGGTATGAAAACAGATATCCGTGAAGAAATCAAAGCGTTGACAAAAATGGGGCGTACGGAAAATTTTCTGGACGACGACGAATACAATATGATTTGCAATACGCTGAATCTGGAAGACATTAAAATCAAAAATCTGCTGACGCCCCGCAACGTCTGCGCCACCGTTCTGGCCGGCATTTCCATCAGAGAATTTATCGAAACGGCGACGAGACATTCTTTTTCACGTTATCCCGTCATGAAAAACGAAGAAGAAGAAGTCTTTTTGGGATATGTTCACAAATCCGACATGCTGGGAAAAGACCCGACGCTGCCCATTAACGATTCGATCCGTCCCATTTTGGAAATTGCGTCAACTTCCAGCGTCGATTACGTTTTTACGGAAATGCTGCGGACCCATAATCATATCGGAGTCGTTTATGACGAATTGGGCACCTGGCTGGGGATCGTCACGATGGAAGACGTTTTGGAAACCATTCTGGGACAGGAAATTCTGGACGAAACGGACAAAGTTATTGACATGCGCACGTATGCCAAGCTGATCTGGTCAAATAAAAAAGCCGAAAAGAAATCCTATAAAATAAATCAGATTGCCCCGCAGCAGCCTACGGATAGCTGATCAGGCAGTATTGCTTTTTTCGTTCAACAGGCCGCAAACGTTGCGGATATCAGCCG
>JAJXEL010000007.1:22675-31054 GCA_021639925.1 Alphaproteobacteria bacterium
GCTTTTCCCTTGATATACAAGCGGATATATTTTCCTTTTTCAGGCAGCGTTACCTGAGTTTCAACCGTTTTAAAACGCGTCAGTTCGGGAAACGTCTGTTTTAATTCTTTCCAGCCTTTTTCCAGCGTTTCCTGCGTATAATAAGAAGCTAAATGAGCATATAAAGGCGGTTCTTTTTTACTGACCGTCATCATTTTAACCGGCGTTTTCCCGGGTACTTTAGCCGTTTTCTGTTTTACCGGCGCCAACAGTTCTTCTTCTGTCGGCAGTTCATGTTCGATTTCTACTTTTAAATGCGCCAGCTTTTTTTTCGCTTTTTCGTTATCCTGTTCTGCGGCGCGTTCCAGCCAGATAATTCCTTCCTCTTCGTTACGGGGAACGCCTTCGCCGCGCAGATACATCACGCCCAAATTATACTGAGCCGTATCCAATCCGCCCTTCGCTGCCGTATAATACCAAAAAGCCGCCTGCGTCAAATCTTGAGGCACGCCTTTTCCCCACCTGTACAGATGGGCCACGTTGCGCTGAGCCGTCAGATCGCCGTCTTCCGCAGCCTGCCGCCATTGTTCAAAAGCTTTGTCATAATCCCCCCGGACGAAAGCTTTCTGTCCGTCTTCAAGGGAAGCAAAAGCCTGAGAACAAAAAAGTAAAACAAAAAGAAAAATAATTTTCATCTATTTTTTCCCGGCAGCCGGGACCTTTTTTCGTGAAACGGCCGGATCAACGGGTTTTTCGGCAGCCTGTTCAACCAAAGCATCGTCAACAATATCCAAAGACAGATCCTGCTGATCCAATATTTCTTCCGTTTTTGACGCGGACGGCACTGTCCCGGCGGAAACCGCAGCGGCAGGGGAAACGGCCGGAACGGAAACCGGCGGCGTTTTTACAGGGGCTTTTTTAACCGTCTTTGCCGCAGCGGTCTTTGTTTTTTTAACAGCGGCAGCCTTTGCCTTTTTAGCAGATTGCGCCAGTTTTTTGCGGCGGGCCTTTTTCCAATTCGCAATATTATATTTATGTTCTTCAAACGTCCGGGAAAAAACATGTCCGCCCGTCCCGTCGGCCACAAAATAAATTTCATTTGTTTTCTGCGGCTGCAAAACCGCCTGTATGGAATCCCGTCCCGGATTGCAGATCGGCGCCGGCGGCAAGCCTTTGTTGACATAAGTATTAAACGGGTGGTCCGTCCTTAAATCCTTGTGCGTTAAACGCCGGTTCAATTCCATCGTTCCGTTTGTCACCGCGTAGATGACCGTCGGATCGGTCTGCAGGCGCATGCCCTTGCGCAAACGATTGACAAACACCCCGGCAATACGCGGGCGTTCCGCAGGAATGGAAGTTTCTTTTTCAACGATCGAAGCCAGCACCAAAGCTTCTTCTTTCGTCGTATACGGCAGATCGGGATCGCGCAGCGGCCAAAGTTCTTCAATCGTTTTGTTCATGCCGGCCAGCATACGTTCCAAAATAACTTTGCGCGGCAGACCATAACTGAAAACATACGTTTCCGGCAGCAATGCGCCGTTCGGCGGCGGTTCGGGCAATTCGCCGAACAGTCCCGGCGTCTGCATCAACAGATCAAAAATCTGCCGGCTGGTTTTTCCTTCGGGAACGGTAACACGGCGGACAACTGTTTGCCCAGACACCAGAATATCCAATATTTCTTTGGCACTGGCACGCGCGGGAATACGGTATTCCCCGGCTTTCAACTGCGTTGATTTTCCAGAAAGTCTGGCCGCGACTTTAAAAACGGCAATGCTGTTCAGCAGATTGTCTTTTTTCAGGCGGCGGGCAATCTGGTTAAGATTTTCCCCTTTTTCAACCAGAATAACCGTTGATTCGGCGACATCGTTTTGTTCATACAGCAAAGAATAAAAGCTGAAAACGCTGCCGCCGGAAAGACAAATGACAACCAGCACAAATAATTTAAGAAACAACCGTCCGCCGGCAGCCATTCAAAACGTCCTAAACGGCTTTGAAAATAACGGAAGCGTTTGTACCGCCAAAACCGAACGAATTGGACATCACGGCCGTCAATTTGCGTTCCTTTGCCTTTAGGGCGACCAAATCCATATCTTCGGCGCCTTCAATCGGGTCTTCCAGATTCAACGTCGGCGGCATAATGCCTTCCTGCAGCGCTTTAAGGCAGAAAATCGCTTCTACCGCGCCGGCAGCCCCCAGCAAATGGCCGATGCTGGATTTTGTCGAAGACATGGAAACTTTTGTCGCATAAGGACCGAAAACGTCCTTAACCGCATTGACTTCCAGAATATCGCCGGCCGGCGTGGACGTGCCGTGGGCATTGATATAGCCGATGTCTTCAACGTTCATGGCGCCGTTTTTCAAAGCCATGCGCATCGCATGTTTCGATCCGCGGCTGTCAGGCGCAGGCGCCGTTACATGATATCCGTCGCCGGACAGGCCGTAACCGGCAATTTCGCCGTAAATCTTTGCGCCGCGTTTTTTGGCGTGTTCGTATTCTTCCAAAACGACGACGCCGGCGCCTTCGCCCATGACGAAACCGTCATGTCCTTTGTCCCACGGACGGGACGCTTTTTCCGGGGTGTCGTTGTAATGGGTAGACAAGGCTTTGGCCTGGGCGAAACCGGCCATGGCCAGCGGGTGGACGGCGGCTTCCGCACCACCGGCAACCATAACGTCCGCATCGCCCCACATAATCAGGCGGGCGGCGTCGCCGATCGCATGCGTGCCTGTCGCGCAGGCCGTTACGCAGGAATGATTCGGTCCGTACAGACCGTATTTAATCGACAGCTGGCCGGAAATTAAATTGATCAGGCAGGACGGAATAAAAAACGGGCTGATGCGCCGCGGTCCCTGTTCCTTTAAAACGACCGCGCTGTCGGAAATGGCGCTTAAGCCGCCAATTCCCGCGCCGATCATAACGCCGGAACGGAAATGGTCTTCTTCCGTTTCAGGTTTCCAGCCGGAATCTTCCATTGCGTCAGTGCCGGCGCAAACACCGTATAAAATGAACGGATCGACACGGCGCTGTTCTTTCGGAGCCATGACGGAATCGGGATCAAACTGCCCTTCGCCCGTACCAAACGGAACTTGTCCCGCGATTTTGGCCGGAGATTCCGAAACGTCGTATTTTGTTACCGGAGTAATCGCTGATCTTCCCTGAATTAACCCCTGCCAGGTTGTTTCCACACCGCGCCCCATCGGCGACAACAATCCCATTCCCGTAACGACGACTCTTCTCATATTGACCCCTGAAAAGTTAAAAACACAAAGTTGATTAATTATGCAAGACGTGCCGACCTTCCGAATCATCGGAAAAAAATCGGCACGGATAGTTCAACGTTATTAAGCGTTCTTGCTGATGTAGTCGATAGCGTCCTGAACGGTCAGGATTTTTTCGGCGGCGTCATCAGGAATTTCAACGGAAAATTCTTCTTCAAACGCCATGACCAATTCAACGGTATCCAAACTATCTGCGTTCAAGTCGTCGATAAAGCTGGAAGAATCGGTCACTTTGGCAGGATCGACACCCAGATGTTCTACGACAATTTTCTTTACGCGTTCGGCAATATCACTCATTTTATATTCCTCTTGTTAAACACGGTGTCCCCGTCTAAAAGGCAAAGACACTCACGAAAGCAACATTTTTTAACATACTTTTTTGACCTTTACCAGTCAAAAATACGGCAGCGATCAAAAGACCGTTTTTCCCAAAACGGGAAAGCGTCTTTAAATCATTGCCATTCCGCCGTTAACGTGAATCGTCTGTCCGGTAATGTAAGACGCTTCGTCACTGGCCAGGAAAACAACGGCGTTGGCAACGTCTTCCGGCAGTCCCAGACGGGCCATCGGAATACCGCGCGCCAGTTTTTCCTTCGCTTCTTCAGGCAAAGCGTCAGTCATCGCGGTCTTGATAAAGCCCGGAGCCACACAGTTCGCCGTAATTCCGCGGGAAGCAACCTCCGCCGCCAGGCATTTCGTCATGCCGATCATGCCCGCTTTGGAAGCGGAATAATTCGCCTGTCCCGGATTGCCCGTCACGCCGACGACCGAAGCCATCGAAATAATGCGCCCGTAACGGCGTTTCATCATTCCGCGGACAGCCGCGCGCGCCAGACGGAAACCGGCGGTCAGGTTCACATTTAAAACCAAATTCCAATCTTCGTCCTTCATTCGCATGAACAGATTGTCCTTGGTCAATCCGGCGTTGTTGACCAGAATGTCAATCGCGCCGGCCGCTTTTTCCGCTTTGGCAACCAGCGCGTCAATGTCGGCCGGATCGCCCAGATTGCAGGCAAAAGCGAAAACTCGTTCTTTTAATTCGGCGGCAAATTCGTCAAGCGTTTCCTGACGCATGTCCGTAATGATGACTGTCGCC
The DNA here is from genome assembly GCA_021639925.1 of Alphaproteobacteria bacterium. Taxonomy (GTDB): domain Bacteria; phylum Pseudomonadota; class Alphaproteobacteria; order CAAGCB01; family CAG-977; genus UBA11549. Next base: position 27,030 of record JAJXEL010000007.1, read on the forward strand.
CCCGCATCGTGCAGCTTTTTGACGATGACGCGGCCGATCCCGCCGGTTGCTCCGGTTACCAGAGCGCATTTTCCTGTAAAATCCATACTTTGTTTCCTAACTTTTAAAGTTGATATTCACGCTAAAGCGTTTTTAAAAATTCTTCGATATCCTGCGGCGTATTCAGCGCGATTCCTTTTAAATCCGGGTGAATGCGTTTCGCCATGCCGGTCAATACTTTGCCCGAACCGGCTTCCACCAGGGTATCGACGCCGTTTTCCTGCGCGAACAGCATGCTTTCACGCCAGCGGACGGATCCCGTTACCTGCGCGACCAGCAATTTTTCAATTTCTTCCGGCGCCGTCACCGGACGCGCCGTAACGTTTGCGATCACCGGAAAACGCGGCGTTTTAATCCGCACCGTCGCCAAAGCTTCAGCCATAACGTCGGCCGCCGGCTGCATCATCGGACTGTGAAACGGCGCGCTGACAGCCAGTTTGACCGCCCGCTTAATGCCCTTTTTCGCAGCAATTTCAACAACGCGGTCAATCGCCGCTGTTGTTCCGCTGAGCACAACCTGCCCCGGCGCATTATCGTTTGCGGCGACGCAGACATCGCCCTGCGCCGCTTCGGCCGCGACTTCTTTCGCCTGTTCCAAATCGGCGCCGATCAAAGCCGCCATGCCGCCCTGTCCGACGGGAACGGCCTGCTGCATCGCTTTGCCGCGCGTACGCAGCAAACGGGCCGCCGTCGTTACGTCAAACGCCCCGGCGGCGCACAAAGCCGAATATTCGCCCAAAGAATGGCCGGCCGCGTATTTAAACGTTTCGGCCAGCGAAATTTTGCCTTCCTGCTGCAAAACGCGTACGACGGCCATGCTGACCGCCATCAGCGCCGGCTGGGCATTTTCGGTCAAAAGCAAGTCTTCCGCCGGGCCTTCAAACATCTTTTTGCTGAGGTTTTCGGATAAAGCGTCGTCAACTTCCAAAAAAACTTCTTTGGCGACCGTAAATGCGTCCGCCAAATCCTTTCCCATGCCGACGGCCTGCGACCCCTGGCCGGGAAAAACAATAGCTTTAGCCATAAAGCGTACTCCTGGAAAAAACAAGTCAAGTGGACAACAGAAAAAACACAAAATAACCTTTTGTCAAGCCTTGATCGAAAAATGGCGGAAAATAAGGGATTCAGAGGCTTATTTTGAAAATAAAAAAAGTTCTGCTTGCACTTAAAACAAAAATACTCATAAATAGAAGTCGGAAACCGGCCGCGGACGTTTTGGCCGCCAACCCGGTCAGGTTCGGAAGAAAGCAGCCGTAACGGTTTTAAAACGGGTCGCTGTCCGGTTTCCTTTCTTATTTTTTAACGCCGCCCGTAAAATCATGACAGAAAAAACAGAATACCGCGTTTTAGCCCGCAAATACCGCCCGACGACCTTCGCCGACCTGGTCGGTCAGGAAGCTTTGGTGCGGACGCTGAAAAACGCCATTGAAACCAACAGAATTGCGCAGGCCTATATTTTGACGGGGATCCGCGGCGTAGGCAAAACGACTTCCGCCCGTATTATTGCACGCGCCCTGAACTGTATCGGCCCGGACGGCAAAGGCGGCATGACGACAGAACCGTGCGGCGTATGCGAACATTGCCGCGCGATCGCCGAAGATCGCCACGTCGACGTCGTCGAAATCGACGCGGCCAGCAATACCGGCGTCGCCAACGTGCGCGAAATTATTGAAACGACACGTTACAACCCGACTTCTGCCCGGTTTAAAATTTACATCATCGACGAAGTGCATATGTTGTCAACCGCGGCGTTCAACGCCTTATTAAAAACGCTGGAAGAACCGCCCGAACGTGTCAAATTTATCTTTGCCACGACGGAAATCCGCAAAGTGCCGACAACCGTTTTGTCCCGCTGCCAGCGTTTCGATCTGCGCCGCGTCGAACCCGAATTACTGACCCGGCATTTTACGAATATCGTTGAAAAAGAACACGTTTCAGCCGAAGAAGAAGCGCTGAAGCTGATCGCGCGCGCCGCGGACGGGTCTGTGCGCGACGGGTTGTCTTTGCTGGATCAGGCGATCGCGCACGGCGGCGGAAACGTGACGGCGGAATTTGTCCGCGCCATGATCGGGCTGGCTGACCGCGCCGCCGTCGTTGACCTGTATGAACAAATTATGAAAGGCGAAATAAAGCAGGCGCTGGATTCTTTTTCCCGGCAGTACGCTTCCGGAGCAGATCCCGTCATCGTTTTGCAGGACCTGCTGGAATTGACGCATTGGCTGACCAGAGTAAAAATCGCGCCCGAACTGGCGGACGACGGTTCCATGGCCGGCGCCGAACGGCAGCGCTGCACGGAAATGGCGGAAAAGTTGCCGATGTCCGTTTTGACCAGAACATGGCAGATGTTGTTAAAAGGCATTGACGAAACGTTAAAAGCGCCGTCTGAAAAACAGGCGGCCGAAATGGTGTTGATCCGTCTGGCTTATGCGGCCGATCTGCCGACGCCGGGCGATATGATCAAAGAATTAAAGTCTTTGCCCGCCGCGAATCCGTCCGTACCCGTTTGCGCCCCTTCCGGTTCCGCGCAAAGCGGGTGGAGCGGCGTGCGCGTTTCCGGCAATACTGCGCCGGCCATTCAGGCCCGGCCGCAGGAAACGGTTATGTTTAATTCTTTGGCCGACATTGCCGCTTACGCTTACAAGCAAAATGAAATGATGTTTGCTTACAATATTGAAAATTATGTCAGCCTTGTTTCTTTCGAACAGAGCAAAATCGAGTTTTTCCCCATGGACCGCGCGCCGAACAATCTGGCCGGCGAAATGGTTGAAAAGCTGCGTCTGTGGACGGGAAAACAATGGATTGTCACCGTTGTCAGCCGGCAGGGCGGGCAGACATTAATCCAGCAGGCGCGCACAAACGCCGAAAATTTGAAAAAAACAATGACGCAGCACCCGCTTGTCACCGCCGTGCTGAAGGCTTTCCCCGGCGCGCGTATTGACACGATCCGGCTGCAAAAAGAAGAAGAAGACGAATCGGAAGATTACGGATATGAAACGGACAATTTTTCGGAAATTGTCCCCCAGCCAAACGAAGGATATGACGAATGACCGATTTTAATCAAATCATGAAACAGGCGCAACAGATGCAGGCCATGCTGATGGCCGAACAGGAAAAGCTGGCGCAAACGGAAATTACCGGTTCTTCCGGCGGAGGACTGGTGAAAGTTGTCATGACGGGAAAAAACGAAGTCCGGCGGGTTAAAATCGACCCGTCTTTGATTGTGCCGGAAGACGCGGCCGTTTTGGAAGACCTGCTGGCCGCCGCCTTTAATGACGCCCAGCAAAAAGTCGTTTCCGAAATGCATCAGGGATTAAGCGATATTTTGCCGCCCGGAATGAAGCTGCCTTTTTAAACGGGAAAAAATTTGTGCAGGAAACGGAAATCGACACACTGATCCGTCTTTTTTCCCGGCTGCCCGGTTTTGGCCGGCGTTCGGCGCGGCGCGTTGTTCTGCATCTGATTAAAAAAAAGGAAACGCAATTAATTCCTTTAGCCGGCGCGATTCAAAACGTTATTGACCATGTACAGATCTGTCCGGTCTGCGGCAATTTGGATTCGCAGTCGCCGTGCGGCGTCTGCCGTGACGAACGGCGTGATGAAAGCGTGATCTGCGTCGTTCAGGACGTCGCCGATTTATGGGCGATCGAACGCAGCGCGGCGTTTAAAGGGCGCTATCATGTTTTAGGGGGGCTTTTGTCTGCGATTGAAGGGACGGGGCCGGACGAGCTGCGCCAGACCGTTTTGGAACAAAGGCTGAGTAAAAATGCCGTTTCGGAAATGATCCTGGCGATGCCGGACACGGTTGACGAACAGACGACGGGGCATTACATCATTGAAAGATTTAAGGATCTGCCCGTTAAAATTTCTTCGCTGGCGCAGGGAATTCCCGTCGGCGGCGAGCTGGATTATCTGGACGACGGCACGATTCAAACGGCGTTAAGGTCCAGACGATGAATATTTTTTTTCTTTTTATCGGATTCTTTTCC
>JAJXEL010000122.1 GCA_021639925.1 Alphaproteobacteria bacterium
TTTCAAAACGGTCCTGGTCCGGCTGAATATTATTTTGCTGGTTTTCAGCTTTTTTTGCACGTGCTGGGCATATTACGAAGGCGTCAGAATCCCTGCGGTAAAAACGGTCGAACTGGTTTCCCACAAAATCAAACGGCCGGTTACAATCGCCGTTTTAAGCGACCTGCATATTCACCGCGTCATTGATCCCGAAAAGATAAAAGGCATCGTTCAAAAAACAAACGCTGAAAATCCCGACGTCATTTTACTGGCCGGGGATATTATTGACGACGAAACAAGTAGAGTTTCTGAAACAGCGGAACTTCTGCGGGATTTAAAAGCCCCCGGCGGCGTCCATTTCGTCACCGGCAACCATGAATTTTACGCCGGTTATGAACCCAGCGTCAGCCTGTTGAAAGGATTAGGTTTTTCTTTTTTGGAAAACAGCGGCGCGGCTTTACAGGATCAGCTGTACATCGCCGGAATTCCGGATTTGTTTTCCGCTCCGGCTCATAAATTAAGCATTGATCCCGCCGCCGCTTTTCAAAATGCGGGACCGGACCGGTTCCGCCTGCTGATGTCGCATACGCCGGCAGATTTCGGAAAGGAAAACGCCTTTGATCTGGAAGTATCCGGACATACGCACGGCGGACAGATTTTTCCGTTTCATATTTTTACCAAGCTGTATAACAAATATCTGGCCGGCCTGTATGAAATGGAAAACAAAGCGACCATTTACGTTTCCCGCGGCAGCGGCCAGTGGGGCCCGCAGATGCGATTTCTGGCGCCCGCGGAAATCACGATTTTAAAACTGATTCCCAAAGAATGAAGAGGAATACCATGAACAAATACGAAAATCAGACTTTTGACGCGGAACGCGCTTTATACGGCCTGCGTTCGGCAGAAATATCAAATTGTTCTTTTCAAGGTCCGGCGGACGGCGAATCCGCCCTGAAAGAATGTCGGGACATTACCGTTCAAAACAGCCTGTTTGACCTGCGTTATCCGTTATGGCATTTAAACGGCGGCCTGATCAAAAACAGCCGTTTTACGCCGGACTGCCGCGCGGCGTTATGGTACGACGTCGATACGGAATTAAGCGAATGCGTTTTAAACGGCATCAAGGCCGTGCGCGAATGTGACGATACCCGCATTAAAAACTGTACGATTCAATCGCCGGAATTCGGCTGGTTTTGCAGAAGGCTTGAACTTTCCGACACGGTTTTGGAATCCGAATATCCGTTTTTAAAAAGCGAAAGCATTAAAATTTCCGGTCTGAAAATGAAAGCGAAATATTCGTTTCAATATGTTAAAAACATAACGGTCCGGAATTCCGTTTTGGATACGAAGGACGCGTTCTGGCACGCCCAAAACGCCATTATAGAAGACTGCGTAATTACCGGCGAATATCTGGGCTGGTATTCGAAAAACCTGCGTTTTATCCGCTGTAAAATTGCGGGCACGCAACCATTGTGTTATGCGGAAAACCTGGTTTTGCAGGATTGTGAAATGATTGGGACGGATCTGGCTTTTGAATACAGCGACGTTCAGGCGAAAATCAACGGTTCGGTCGTCAGCGTCAAAAATCCCAAAAGCGGACGAATCGAAGCCGACGAAATTAATCACGTCATTCTTGATGAAAATAGATATCCCGGCTCTTCCTGCCGGATTATCACCCGGAAACGTCCGGCCGCCTGAAAAAGCAAACGCCCGGCAGACTGCCGGGCGTTTTCTTATTTGAAAAATTACGGCAGGATTTTCAATCCGTCGATCCAATTGTCTATTCCGGCCGTTTGGCTGCCATACCCGGTCCAGCCGTTTTGTTCGACGCGGCAGCCTTTGCACTGCGCCGTCATATCCCGGATTGTGTTCTGTTTTCCGCCGCCGCCGTGCGTAATGAACGGAACGACCGTTTTTCCGCTTAAATCATATTGTTCCAAAAAGCTGCTGACCTGCGGCGTAATTGTCCCCCACCAGTTCGGCGATCCCAGAAAAACGACGTCATACTGCGCGATATCGGCGACGCCGGTCGTCAGTTTCGGGCGAAAACCGTCTGCAATTTCTTTTTTGGCCTGTTCGGTCATCGGGCGGTATTCGGCCGGATAAGCATGATCCGATTTGATTTCGAACAGATCCCCGCCGGTTTTGGCCTGAATAGCTTTAGCGGCTTCGGCCGTATTGCCGCTGTAAGAATAATAAGCGATCAATATTTTTTGTTTTGCAGCGTTCATCATGTTGTCTCCCTGAGCCGTCTGCGCGACGGCTTCATTTACGAAAAAAGCCAAAAGCGATAAGACGAATAAAAACTTTTTCATAAAAACCTCCTTTTAAGCTTCAAACGTTTTAGCGACTTCTTTCAACCACTTTGTAATTTCGATATGTTGCGGGCAGTGTTTTTCGCACTGTCTGCATTCAATGCAGGCGGAAGCCTTGCCGTGCGTTTTGGTCATATTGGCGTAATAGATTTTCTGCGCGGTAAACGGTTTGTCCGTACGTTCCTGCTTTTCGGCGTTGTACAAAGCGAAATACTGCGGGATTGCGATTTTCATCGGACACCATTCCACACAGTACTGACACGCGGTGCAAGGAATGGCAATCGAAGCATGCAGCGCTTTGACCGCCTGTTCGATGACGGATTTTTCCTGATCGGTCAGCGGTTTGAAATTCTGCATATAGCCGGTATTGTCCAGCAGCTGTTCCATATCGGACATACCGCTTAAAACCATCATCACGCCGTCCAGACTGGCGGCATAGCGCACAGCCCATGACGCCGCGGACATATTCGGTTCGGCGTCTTTGAATATTTTTTCAACGGCGGGCGGAACGGCGGCCAGCGTGCCGCCTTTGACCGGTTCCATGACGATGACGGGCTTGTTGTATTTTTGCGCGATTTCGTAACATTTCCGCGACTGGATACTGGCGTTGTCCCAGTCAACGTAATTGATTTGCAGCTGGACGAATTCGACTTCCGGGTGTTCTTTCAGCACGGTTTCCAGCAATTCCGGCATACCGTGGAAAGAAAAACCGATATGTTTGATTTTTCCTTCTTTTTTCTTATCCGCGATAAATTTAAAGCTGTCATATTTATTGACGTTTCCGATCGTTTCTTCATTAACGTTATGCACCAGATAATAATCGAAATAATCCAGCCCGGTTTTTTCCAGCTGCTTATTAAAGATTTCTTCCTGCTGGGCCTGGGAAGTCAAATAACCGGCGGGCATTTTGCTGGCGACGGTAAATTTGTCGCGCGGGTGGCGTTTGACCAAAGCCTGCCTGATTGCGATTTCGCTTTCATATCCCATGTACATCCAGGCCGTATCAAAATACGTAAAGCCGCGGTCCAGAAAAGTATCGACCATTTTGTTTAATTCGTCATAATCAATCGAAGTCTGGTCTTTGGGATCTTTCAGCGGCAGACGCATGAAACCAAATCCCAGTTTGTTGTTTTTGTTGATTTTGGATTTAACTTCGTCGGAAACGGCGATCGTTTGGGCGATTGTCAGCTTCGGCAGCGCGGACAAAGCGAACAAGGCCAGGGAATTCATCAAAAAATCACGTCTTTTCATCGGTAACGCCTTTCATTTTATTAAATGTCAAAAACAGTTTAAAATTTAAAGTGAACTTTAAGGCAAGCCCTTTTTTCTGCTTGTCATCAAAAAATACTTCCCTGTATAAATAACCGGGAGGGGGCAGACGATTTGCCCCGCCTGCGAAAAGGAGAATAAAATGAAAGTATTAATGATCAACGGCAGCGCCAACGAACGCGGCTGCACCTTTACGGCGTTAAGCGAAGTCGGAAAACCGCTGCAAGAACAAGGAATAGAAACGGAAATCATTCAGCTGGGGAAACAGGCTTACCGCGACTGTATCGGCTGCATGGCCTGTAAAAAGCTGGACAACAAATGCGTTTTTGACGACGACATTGTCAACCGGATTATCGAAAAAGCCAGACAGTCCGACGGCTTTGTTTTCGGTTCCCCCGTTTATTTTGCCCACCCCAGCGGACGTTTGTTGTCCGTTTTAAACAGAGTCTTTTTTGCCGGCGGCAAAGTCTTTGCTTTTAAACCGGGGGCTGCCGTCGTATCGGCGCGCCGCGCGGGAACGTCCGCCGCGATTGACGTTATTAACAAATATTTTAATTACGCCCGCATGCCCGTTGTTTCGTCTTCTTATTGGAACATGGTGCACGGCAATACGCCCGCAGAGGTCATGCAGGACGAAGAAGGGCTGCAAACAATGCGCAATCTGGGACAAAACATGGCCTGGCTGCTGAACACGATCGAAAACGACCGGCAAAAAGGCCGCCTGCCGCCCGAAAATGAATTCGCGGCCAAAACGAATTTTATCCGCTGACGCCGCGGCGTTTTTATAAAAAACGCTTGATTTAAAGTCAACTTTAACATTTATCCTGTTTGGCAGATTCGCGCGCGAAAGGAAGAAAATGAAAAAAATGACTTTGTACATCACAGCCGCGGCAGGCGTTATCATTGCCGGATTAATCATACATGCCGTACGGGAAATGGGCTCTGCCCCGACGGCGGAGGAATTGAAATCGTTTGAAAAACTGCCTTATTTCAAAAACGGACAGTTCCGCAATCCGCAACCTTTACCCGCACCCATGACCGGCGAATACGAAGACAAAGTCAATCTTTTAAACCTGATTTTTTCCAAATCCCACGGCCCCGGAAAACCCGTTGCCATGAACCGGCTGACCCGTTCTTCTTTTTCCGAAACGCCCGAAAACAGCGCGGTTTACTGGCTGGGACATTCCGCGGGAATATTGGAATTGAACGGACGGCGGATCGGAATAGACCTGGTGTTTGACAACGCTTCGCCTGTTCCCCTGACAATCAAAAGATACCAACCCGCGCCGATCGCGCGCGATGAATTGCCAAAGCTGGACTATATTCTTTTAACGCACAACCATTACGATCATCTGGAACGAAAAACCGTTCAATCCGTTAAAAGCGGACATTTCATCGTTCCTTACGGTTTAAAAACGGCTTTGACCCGGTGGGGCGTCGCACCCGACAGAATTACGGAAATCGGCTGGCGGGAAACGTTTGAACGGGACGGATTGAAAATCACCGCGGCGGAAGGAATCCATTTTTCGGGCAGAAGCTTGTCCGACGCCGACAAAACCCTGTGGAATTCCTATATCATCGAAACGCCGGACCAAAAGATATTCTGGGGCGGCGATTCCGGATACGGGAAACATTTTGCCGAAATCGGGCGGCAGTTCGGCCCGTTTGACTGGGCCGCGCTGGAAATTGACGCCTGGAACGGCGGGTGGCCGGGGATTCATATGTTCCCCGACCAGACCGTCCGGGCCGCCGCCGATTTAAAGGCAAAACGCCTGCTGCCGATTCACTGGGGCGTTTACGACCTGGCCTGGCATGATTGGCAAAAGTCAATCAACAAAGTCGCAGACGAAATTCAAAACAGCCCCGTTGAACTGATGACGCCGAAAATGGGCGAAAAGCTGGTTCCGGGAAAAACGAAAACGGCTTTCTGGTGGCGGGAAACGGACTAAACGTCTTTGATTTCCACGGCCTGAAAACCGGCGTCCGCGACGGCGTCAGACAACGATTTGTCCGAAACGTCTTTATTCGTTTGAACGTCGGCTTTTTTGGCCGCCAGGTCAACGGCGACGTTTTCAACGCCGTCAACGGCCAGCAAAGCTTTTTTGACAAAATTGGCGCAATGTTCGCATTTCATGCCTTCGATCATAATACTTTTGTTCATAGACGAACTCCTTTTTAAAACAAGAGGTTTATCCGAAAACCGCCGCAGACGCAGCGCGTTTGTCACGACGCTGACGGAACTGAAGCTCATGGCGGCGGCGGCGATAACGGGGCTGAGCACAATTCCCCACGCCGGCCATAAAACGCCGGCGGCCACGGGAATACCGATACAGTTATAGAAAAAGGCCCAGAACAGGTT
>JAJXEL010000249.1 GCA_021639925.1 Alphaproteobacteria bacterium
CCCCCCCCCCCCCCTGATCCAAAAAAGAACGTTGTTCCAAAGTATTATATACCGCGTCAGAAAAGACCTCCTACACAGTTTTCCCGGAACAAAGCAGAAGCAGACAGGCCTTTTATCAATTCATTTTTTTCATTAAAATCAATCAGAAACGCGTTTCGCAAACAAGAAAAAGCTTTTTTTCAACAATATCATTATAAATGTTATATCTAATAAAAATGCTTGCATAAATCAACTTTTGGATACATGATTCAAAAAAATGCGTTAAAGTACAGGAGAACAATAATGCGCAAATATTTAAATGTTTTTTGGTTATCTCCGGCAGCAGTTGCCGCTGTACTTTTATTGTCTTATATTACAGCCTTTACATTTTTTTCGGGTCGTTTAACAGACTTTACAAAGGTGTGGGGACCGACAGACTGGACGACATATGTTTGTTATCTGGTTTTATTTGTCGCTTTATTTATATACAGAACCGACTTTCGGACGAAAGCCGAAAAAAACATATGGTTAATTTTTTGTTTTTTTGCAGGTGCGGCATTTTTGCGCGAAGCCGGAATCCAGCATTGGCTGACATTTACGGATTCAACGGCTTTTAAGTTGCGCTTCTTTACCAATCCGGACAATCCGTTGTCTGAAAAAATCATTGCGTTTTTCTGTTTGGCCAGTATCAGCGGATTATTCATTTACACCATGTTTTTGTATTTAATACCGTCGTTCAAGGGATTTTTTCTGAAAATGCCCGGGTCATGGACGATTATCACGTTGTTATCCACGGGCGCGGTTTGTAAATTTGTTGACAGACTGCCCAGCAATTTGAAAAAAGCGGGCGTTGTTTTGGACCGTGACGGCACATTGTTCGGCGTATGCCAGATTTGTGAAGAAACAATGGAAATGATGTTGCCGGTTTTAGCAGTGATCGCGTTGATGCAGTTTCATCAGAATAGAAAGCTGTTTTTCCCGCACAAAGCCGCAAAGCAAGCGGAAGGACTTTCTTTCACAATTAAATATTAACGGGTACTGCCGTACGGCTGCTGGCCGCAGGGGCATCAGTTTTTGATTCTCGCCATTGGCACGATCTAATCCCCTGTCTGGAAGACGTTTTCCCC
>JAJXEL010000123.1:0-1295 GCA_021639925.1 Alphaproteobacteria bacterium
GGAATTGTTCAGGCTCAGGCGGCGTTGGGCAAGCTGTACGCCAACGGGGAAGGGGTGCCGCAGGATAATGAAAAAGCCATATTCTGGCTGACCAAAGCTGCCGAAGAAGGATATGTGGAGGCACAAAGAAAACTGGCGCAGGTTTACACGTATCAAAATCCAGATCCTTCCCAGGCTTATGCCTGGCAGGTTGTTTCTCTGTCGGCTCTGTTCCCTCAGGCAAAAGACCTGGTTGCCGTATCGCCCGACCTGGAACGTTTAATCCGTTCAATGACGCCCGAACAAATCAAAGACGGGCAGGCTTTGGCCGTCAAACTGGTTGACAAAATCAAGGCGAATAAAAGAAAACAGGAAAAAGAACAACAGGAACGCATTGAACAAATGCGCCGTTATCAGCAGGGCATTTTATAAAATTATAAAAGTCATGAAAAAGCCCCGCGCACGGGGCTTTTCTTTATTTCAGCATTTCCATTAAATCCCTGACGGCGTTTGACGTGCTTTGCGCGACTTCTTTCAAACTTTTGTCCAGCATATAACAGGGCGTCGTGATAATTTTGTTCTTTTTATCAATGCAGACTTGCGCGGCCGAACAAATTTCCGGCGTCCCGCCCATGGCTTTGATCGCCATTGACGTTTCCGGATCGTTGCCGATCGTTACCGTGACGTTTCCCAAAATGCGCGTGATTAAAACCGGCGCGATGCACAAAGCGACGATCGGTTTGCCGGCGGCGTGCATTTCTTTGACGGCGCGTTCAACGTCGGGGTGGACGGCGCAGTCTTTGCCTTTATGCGCAAAATCGCACAGATTTAAAACGGCGCCCATGCCGCCCGGAAATAAAATGGCGTCATAATCGGAAACTTTAAAGGATTTTAAAGACGAAATGTCCCCGCGGGCTATTCTGGCGGATTCGACGGGCATACGCCTTTTTTCGGCCGAAGGTTGTTTCGTAACGTGATTAATGACGACGCTTTGTTCGCCTTCCGGGGCAAAACAGTGATAAACGCCGCCTTGTTGTTCAATCGCCAGCATGGCCGTGACGGCTTCGTGAATTTCAGAACCGTCCATCACGCCGCAGCCGGATAAAACAACCGCGATTTTTTTGGTGTTCATGTGTTTCTCCTCACACTGATGAAAATCTTTGATGTTGTAATTATATACAAGTTGTATTTATATACAATAAGCGTAAAGCATATAGCTAACGGAGTTGATTTTGAAATACGTCAGTACGCGGGGAAATGCGCCCGCCATAGGATTTGAAGATGTTTTGCTGGCAGGCCTGGCCCCGGACGGCGGT
>JAJXEL010000123.1:1305-5886 GCA_021639925.1 Alphaproteobacteria bacterium
GTCTGTATGTTCCTGAAAATTATCCGCAGTTTTCCGCTGCCAAAATGCGTGAAATGCGTTCTTTGAGCTATGCCGAACTGGCTGCCGAAGTGATGGCGCCGTTTACAGAGGGGTGTCTGGATAAAACGGATTTGCTTGAAATTGCGCGGCAGGCTTACGGCGGTTTTTCGCATACGGCCGTGGCGCCGTTAAAACAAATCGGCGACGCGCTGTGGGTTATGGAACTGTTTTACGGTCCGACGCTGGCGTTTAAAGATTATGCTTTGCAGGTTGTCGGACGTATGTTTGATACGGTGCTGAAACGTACGAACAGACGTGTGACGATTGTCGGGGCGACGTCGGGGGATACAGGATCCGCCGCGATTGAAGCCTGCAAAGGGTGCGCTCATCTGGATATTTTTATTCTGCACCCGCATAACCGCGTTTCCGAAGTCCAGCGCCGCCAGATGACGACGACGATTGCGCCGAATGTGTTTAATATCGCGCTGGAAGGGACTTTTGACGACTGCCAGTCAATTGTCAAGGCTTTGTTTTCCGACGAAGATTTCCGTGCCAGACACAGCCTGTCGGCCGTTAATTCGATTAACTGGGCTAGAATTATGGCGCAGATTGTTTATTATTTCCGCGCCGCTTTGGCTTTGGGGGCCCCGGACCGTGAAGTGTCTTTTGCCGTTCCGACGGGGAATTTCGGCAATATTTTCGCCGGTTATGCCGCAAAGCGTATGGGGCTGCCGATCAAAAAACTGATGCTGGGGTCCAACGAAAACGATATTTTGCCGCGCTTTTTGGAAACAGGCATTATGGAAAAACGCGATGTGAAGCCGTCGATCAGCCCGTCTATGGATATCCAGGTGTCGTCTAACTTTGAACGTCTGCTGTTTGAAATGCAGGATCATGATACAGAAGCGGTTTCACATTTAATGGAAACGTTTAAATATGAAAGAAGCTATCGTGTTTCCGCACCCGTTTTGGAACGGATCCGCGAGGTTTTCGCGGGGATCCGCTGTTCGGACGAAGAAACCAAATCCGAAATCGGCAGAATTTACAAATCTTCGGGCGAAATCGTTGATCCGCATTCCGCGATCGGGTTCGCCGCGGCTGAAAAATACGGGGAAAAAGGCGTTCCCAGCATTGTTCTGGCAACGGCTCATCCGTCGAAATTCCCCGTTCCCGTCCGCGAAGCAACCGGCGTAACGCCGTCTTTGCCGCCCCGGTTGTCCGATCTGATGACCAGGCGGGAAAATTTTACCGTTTTGCCCAATACGCGCGAAGCCATTAAATACTTTATTGACACAGCGGAAAGAAAGGCCTGATTTTTATGACCAGAAAAGTGACAGTCCTGCCCAACGGGTTGCAGATCGTAACGGATAATATGGACGAAGTGGATACGGTTTCTTTGGGAATATGGGTCGATATCGGCGCTATGTACGAACCGGCGGAAATCAACGGCATTTCCCATTTGCTGGAACATATGGCTTTTAAAGGGACGACAAGCCGGACGGCTCGTCAGATTGCCGAAGAAATCGAAAATGTCGGCGGTTATATTAATGCGTGCACGTCGCGTGAAACAACGTCTTATTATATTAAGGTGTTAAAGGAAGATACGGCTTTGGCCGTCGATATTTTGGCAGATATTCTGCGCAATTCGATTTTTGATCCGGAAGAATTCGAACGCGAAAAGACCGTCGTTTTGCAGGAAATAAATCAGTCGCTTGACACGCCGGACGATATTGTTTTCGAACATTTTCAGACTTGCGCTTTTCCAAACCAGCCGGCCGGCCGGCCGGTTTTGGGCTCTGTCGAAACAGTCATGGGAATCAGCCGTGAAACGCTGGATTCCTATATGAAAACGAACTACACGCCCAACAGAATGGTTATTTCCGCCAGCGGCAAAATCAATCACGACGAATTTGTCCGCCTGATCGAAAAATATTTCGGATCCATGTCGGCCAAAGACGGTTTGACGGCGCCCGACGTTGCTTATAAAGGCGGCGAGTATCGTGAAAACAAATCCCTGGAACAGGTTAATCTGGTTTTGGGATTTCCGGGCGTATCGGTTTTTGATGACGATTATTATACGGCCCATGTTCTGTCAACGATTTTAGGCGGGGGCATGTCGTCGCGTTTGTTTCAGGAAATCCGGGAAAAACGCGGGCTGGTTTATTCTGTTTTTTCATTTAATGCCGCGGCGATAAAGGGCGGGCTTTTCGGTATTTATGCCGGAACGGGCGAAGCGGAAGCGGCCGAACTGTTGCCGGCGGTCTGCGATGAAATTTTAAAAATCAGGCAGTCCGTGACCAAAGAAGAATTGGTCCGGGCCAAGGCTCAGTTAAAAGCGGGCATATTAATGTCAATGGAAACCACGACGACGCGCGCGGAACAAAATGCCGCACAGCTGCTGGCGTTCGGGCGGCTGAAGGAAAAAGAAGAAATCCTGGATAAAATCGTCAATACAACCGAAGACGACGTAACAAATCTGGCCGAACGTATGTTTTCGCAGACGCCGTCGCTGGCCTGTTTGGGGCCTGTCAAACATGTTATGTCCTATGATAAACTGGCCGAGACATTGAAATAGGGAGCTTTTGCCCATGGACCGGGACGACGAAATTCTGATACAGATGGTCGCAATCGGTAACGCGCTGAAGGTAACGGCCGTTCATGCGGCGACGGGGACGGAGATTTCCTTTATGGCGCCGAAAAATACGCCGATGCTGTCTGTGAAAATGATGGCTAAAAAAAAGCTGGAATACGTCATGAAGAAAAACAATCAGCCCTAGCCAAAAGCGTTTGATTGTGTTACTAAAAAACTGAAATTTTTTAAGAAAGGAAATTCGCATGTCGAAAATTGTCGCGCTTGCTTCGGATCACGGCGGTTTTGAATTAAAAAACCTGCTGGTTGAAAAACTGAAAAAAGACGGTTACGACGTTTTGGATCTGGGGACGCATACGAAAGATTCCGTCGATTACCCCGATATTGCCGCGCTGATGGCCGACGCGGTCAAAACCGGCAAAGCCGAACGGGGCATTTTATTGTGCGGCACCGGAATCGGGATCAGTATCGCCGCCAACCGTTTTCCGTTTATCCGCGCCGCTTTGGTACATGACGCTTTCGGCGCGCGTTTGTGCCGCCAGCATAATGACGCCAACGTGTTGGTGCTGGGCGGGCGCACAACCGGCGTTGAAGTCGCGTATGAATGCGCGGATATTTTCCTGAATACCGAATTTCTGGGGGACCGTCACGCGCGCCGCGTTGAAAAACTGTCCCATATGTGCTGAAAGGGTTTTATCCGAATGACAAATTCATTTTTTACAACGCCGCTGAAACAGGCGGATCCCGATTTGTACGCGGGAATTATCAAAGAATTGCGCCGCCAGCAAAATCAGATTGAACTGATCGCTTCGGAAAATATTGTTTCTAAGGCTGTTTTAGAAGCTCAGGGAACGATTTTGACGAATAAATACGCGGAAGGGTATTCCGGCAGGCGGTATTACGGCGGCTGCGAATTTGTCGATATAGCGGAAAATCTGGCGATTGAACGGGCAAAGAAACTGTTCGGCGCTGAATTTGTCAACGTTCAGCCGCATTCGGGCGCGCAGGCAAACGGCGCCGTGCAACTGGCTTTGTTGCAGCCGGGCGATACGCTGATGGGCATGTCTTTGGACGCCGGCGGCCATTTGACACACGGCGCGGCTCCGGCTTTGTCGGGCAAGTGGTTTAATTCCGTTCAATACGGCGTGCGCAAAGAAGACGGGCGCATTGATTTTGAACAGGTTGAACGTCTGGCTAAAGAAAACAAACCCAAGCTGATTATTGCGGGCGGTTCGGCTTATCCGCGCGCGATTGATTTTGCAAAATTCCGTGCGATTGCCGATGAAGTCGGCGCCTTGTTAATGGTTGACATGGCGCATTTCGCGGGGCTGGTTGCCGGCGGCGTTCATGAAAATCCGTTGAAATATGCCGATATCGTTACAACGACGACGCATAAGACTTTGCGCGGGCCGCGCGGCGGCATGATTTTAACGAACCGCGAAGATCTGGCCAAAAAAATTAATTCGGCCGTTTTTCCCGGATTGCAGGGCGGGCCTTTGATGCACGTTATCGCTGCCAAAGCCGTCGCTTTGGGCGAAGCTTTAAAGCCGGAATTTAAAGAATACGCGGCCAACGTTGTCGCAAACGCCAAAGTGTTGGGAGAAACGTTGACGGCGCGCGGGTTGAATCTGGTTTCGGGCGGAACGGATACGCATTTGGTTCTGGTTGACCTGCGTCCGAAGCGGTTGACCGGAAAACTGGCGGAAAAAAGTCTGGAACGCGCGCGTATGACGTGCAATAAAAACGGTATTCCGTTTGATCCCGAAAAACCGACTGTCACCTCCGGGATTCGTCTGGGGACGCCCGCAGGGACGACGCGCGGTTTTAAAACCGAAGAATTCAGGCAGGTCGGCAATCTGATCGGCGACGTTCTGGACGCTTTGTCCCAAAATCCGCAGGACAACGCCGCTGCCGAAGAAAAAGCCGGCAGGACCGTGTTGGAATTATGCGCGCGTTTTCCGATTTACGAAGATTTAATGGAGGAATAACCG
>JAJXEL010000124.1 GCA_021639925.1 Alphaproteobacteria bacterium
AGCTGTTCCGGATTCATTTCCCCCAGCCCTTTATAGCGCTGAATGGAAATCCCTTTGCGCCCGATCTGGGAAACGGCGTCGGACAAAGCCACCGGTCCCGTTAACTTAAATTCGCTGTCCTTGGCTTTGAACACCCCTGTCTTAGCATAGGATTCATGCAGATCCGCATAAAGTTCGTTTAATTTTTTGGCTTCTCCGCTGGACAGGAAGTTAATGTCGGCAACGTATTCTTCGGTTACGCTGCGCAGCGTCCGTCTGAAGACAAAAGCGCCGTTTTCAAAATCGGCGCGCCAGCCACGTTCGTATTCCGGTTCCAGTTCGTCCAAACGTGCCGCCAGCGTTTTTGCCGCCTGAGCTGCTTTTTCCGCATTGTCATAAACGTCCGGCGAAAACAGGCCGTGAATCGCCATTTGTTCAACAATTTTCGCCGGTATCTGACGCGACAAAGCATCAATCAGATGACGGCAGTTTCTGGCTTCTTCCGCTTGGCGTCTTAAATCTTCGCCGGCAATCTGAACGCCGTCATAACGCACAAAAACACTGTCCTGAACAGACTGATTGATCAGGTAATCTTCCATGGCGCGTTCGTCCTTCAGATAAATATCCGAATTGCCGCGGCGCGCGCGATACAAAGGCGGCTGCGCGATATAAACATATCCCCGTTCGATCAGTTCGGGCATCTGGCGGAAAAAGAACGTCAGCAGCAATGTGCGGATATGCGATCCGTCAACGTCCGCATCGGTCATGATAATAATTTTATGGTACCGGCATTTATCCGCATCAAAATCGTCCCGGCCGATCCCGGTGCCGAACGCCGTCACCATCGTGCCGATTTCCGCGGAATTCAGCATTTTATCAAACCGGGCGCGCTCTACATTCAGGATTTTTCCTCTTAACGGCAGAATCGCCTGGTTGGCGCGGTTGCGGCCCTGTTTTGCCGACCCGCCCGCGGAATCTCCTTCCACAATGAAAATTTCAGAGTTGGCAGGGTCGCGTTCCGAACAATCCGCCAGTTTGCCCGGCAAAGAAGCCATATCCAAAACGCCTTTGCGCCGCGTTAAATCACGCGCTTTGCGGGCGGCTTCGCGCGCGGCAGCCGCTTCAACAACTTTGCCGACAATTTTGCGCGCTTCCGCCGGGTGTTCACCCAGCCATTGTTCCAGCTTGTCGCCGACAATGCCTTCAACCACGGGGCGGACTTCCGAAGAAACCAGCTTGTCTTTTGTCTGGGACGAAAATTTCGGATCCGGCACTTTAACCGACAAAACGCAAGTCAGCCCTTCGCGCATATCTTCGCCGGACAGTTCGACTTTTTCCTTCTTCAACAGTCCGGTTTCCTGCGCGTAAGCGTTGATTGTTCTGGTCAACGCCGCCCGGAATCCGGCCAGGTGCGTTCCCCCGTCGCGTTGAGCGATGTTGTTGGTAAAGCACAGCGTCGTTTCATGATAACCGTCCGTCCATTCCATCGCCAGTTCAACGACAATCCCGTTTTTTTCGCCGGAAATCGCAATTTCTCCGTCATGAATGGAGGTCTTTGATCTGTCAATATAACGGACGAATTCCTGAATACCGCCGTCGTAACAAAATTCGACTTCGCGCGGATTGCCGGGGCGTTCGTCCTTCAATACCAAATGAACGCCGGAATTTAAAAAAGCCAGTTCGCGCAGGCGGTGTTCCAAAGTATCAAAACTGAATTCGGTCTGCGTAAACGTTTCCGGCGACGGCAAAAACGTAACTTCCGTTCCCGTCCGGTCAGCCGGAACAGCATCGCCGACAACTTTTAACGGCGCGACGGCAACCCCGTTTCTGAATTCCATATAGTGTTCTTTGCCGTTGCGCCAGATCCGCAGTTTCAAAGACGACGACAACGCGTTAACGACAGAAACGCCGACGCCGTGCAGCCCGCCTGAAATTTTATACGAATTCTGATCGAATTTTCCGCCCGCATGCAGCTGGGTCATAATGACTTCGGCTGCGGAAACGCCTTCTTCCTTGTGCATATCGGTCGGAATACCGCGGCCGTTGTCGCGCACCGTCACGGAACCGTCCGAATTGATGATCGTTTCCGTTTTTGTGCAGTAACCGGCCAAAGATTCGTCAATCGCATTATCCAAAACTTCGTACACCATATGGTGCAGACCGGTTCCGTCGTCCGTATCGCCGATATACATGCCGGGACGTTTGCGCACGGCGTCCAGCCCTTTCAGAACCTTGATTGATTCGGCATTATAATCAGAGGGCGAGTGCAGATTTGTTTCTTCCGTCATAGTACACCTTTTTTATCAAGACGCGGCCGCCCAATCGGGAACGGTCCGCAACAATTCGTCCACGGCGATGAAATGCGCCGTTTTCTTTAAACCTTCAAAAGGCCGGGGAGTTGTTCCCGTCAGCCACGCCTGCGTTTTCAGCGCAGAAATTTCATCAAACAAAGCGTCCCGGCGCCGGTCGTCCAGATGCGCGGTTACTTCGTCAAACAGGACCAGCGGCAAAGCCCCTTTCCGCCCGGCCTGAACCCGGATATGCGCCAGCAAAACGGAAATCAGCAAAGCTTTCTGTTCGCCGGTCGAACACGCTGCCGCGGGCATATTTTTTTCCCGGTGCCCGGCCGCCAGATCAACCGTATGAATGCCGCCCGCAGAACCGTTTTGCGCATAAATGTCGCGCGAACGGGAAAAACGCGCGCGGATAAATTCCGCCGCTTCTTCTTCAGGCATCGCGGCCAGTTCGTCTTCTCCGCCGCCCTGCAAAGACAAAAGAGCGCGCGGAAAAACCGTTGTTTCCCGTTCCAGTTCCGCCCGCAGCCAAGAAACGGCCGTCCGGCGCGCCGAAGCCGTTTTCGCCCCGTATTTGCCCATTGTTTTTTCCAAAGCCGACAGCCAGCGTTCGTCCGTTTTTCCTTCGCGGATCAAAGCGCCCCACTGCCGCAAAGCCTGACCGTATGCGGCGCAGGCGCGGGCATGTTCTTCAAAAAAAGTCTGCGTCAAACGATCCAAAAACCGCCGCCGCCCCGCCGGTTCGCCGGCAAACAGTCTGTCCATCGCGGGCGTCAGCCATACCGCGGAACAAACCTGCCCCAAATCGGCCTGGGAAATCGCCGCCCCGTTTAACCGGACACGCCGTTTTTCCGTCCGCCGGCCCGAAACGTTTTCATAATCGGTCGTTACGTCTATTTCTTCGTTTCCCTTGCGCAGAACAGCCGTTATTCCCCAGGAACCGGCCGTTTCGGTTTTGGGCAGAATATCCCGGAACCCCGCGTGCCGCAGGCCTTTCCCCGGCGCCAGAAAAGAAACGGCCTCCAGCAAATTCGTTTTTCCGCAGCCGTTTTTTCCCGTCAAAACGACTTGGCCGACTTCGGGCGGCAGATCCAGCCGCAAAAAAGGATAATTGCGAAAACGCGCCATTTGCAAACGGCTGACAAAAATCCCCGCCGCAGGCGTCTGCGCCTGCCGCGCCGGATACCGCGCCGCCGCGGGCGGAGTTTCCCGCGAACGCGCATACATCAGTTCATTCGCCGTTAAAATTGTCTTACACCCGCATTGGCATTAAAACAAACAGAACGCTGGGATCCGACATGTCCGTCAAAATAGTCGGAGAAGCCGAATCCGAAAAAGCAATCTGCACCAAACCGCCCTTAATCTGTTTTAAAACGTCTTCCAGATAAACATAGTTAAACCCGACGTCAATCGGATCGGCGGCATATTTGACCTCCAGTTCGTCTTCCGCGCTGCCTTCTTCGGCGTTCGCGGCGGAAACCTTCACCAGATCCTTTGACAAAGTCAAACGGACGGCACGCGATTTTTCAGACAAGCTGGACACACGGTCGACAACGGCCGTCAAAGCCTGCGCGTCAACTTCCATCACTTTATCGTTTTCCGTCGGAATAACGCGTTCATAATCGGGATACGTTCCTTCAATCAGCAAAGACGTCAGCACCAGATCGCCGAACGTAAAACGGATCTTATACGTTGATAAATCAATTTTGACGTCTTCGGCTTCTTCGGCCAGCAGCTTGCTTAATTCGCCGATTGCCTTGCGCGGAATGATAATGCCCGGCATGCCGGCCGCCCCTTCGGGGAAAACGGCTTCCGCGCAAGCCAGACGATGGCCGTCAGTCGCAACGGCGCGCAGGATTTTTTCCTCTTTGGAAGTCGCTTCGTGCAGATAAATCCCGTTTAAATAAAAACGGGTTTCTTCGGTCGAAACGGCAAAAGACGTCCGGTCGATCAGATCGCGCAGATCCGACGCTTTCAAAGAAAAATGATGCGTCATATCCCCTTCGGCGATCGAAGGAAAGTCTTCGCCGGCCATGGTTGCCAAAGCAAACTTGGCGCGTCCGGCCGTCATTTTCAGCTGGTTGTTTTCGGCGTTTAAAGCAAATTCGATTTCAGCGCCGTCGGGCAGTTTGCGCACAATTTCATACAATTTATGCGCGGGCGCCGTTATCGCCCCGGCCGTATCGACTTTGGCTGGCGTTTTTTCACTGACTTCCAATTCGTTATCCGTCGCGTTCAGCACGATTCCCCCCTCTGCCGCCGTAATTTTCACGTTTGACAGCAAAGGATTGGTATGGCGGCGTTCCACCACATTCTGAACATGGGACAAAGACTTCAATAAAGCAGCGCGTTCAATCGTAAATTTCATAGAACCAAACTCATCAAAAAGGGTTAAAAACTATTTCGATGCAGTATACCACATCTGCCGTTTTTCCAAAGCAAAAAATATCGGAAACACTAAAGATTTTTACCGAGTCGCGCCAAATTCCGCCAACAACGCAAAGCCCCCGTTTTCAAACAGAAAGCATGCGGCGCAGATCGTCGGTTTCTTCCCTGAACGCCGGGTCTTTCTGACGCAGCTCTTCAATCGCTTTGATGCCGTGAAGCACCGTCGTATGGTCGCGGTTAAAAGCCCGTCCGATATCCGGCAGAGACTTCGTCGTTAAGTTTTTCGCCAGAAACATTGCGATCTGGCGCGGGCGGGCCACAGAACGTTCCCGGCGTTTCGACATCATTTCACCCAGGCGGATATTATAACGTTCCGCAACTTTGCGCTGAATTTCCTCGATCGTTACGCGGCGGTCCAAAACGCTTAAAATATCGCGCAGAATATCGCATGTGCGTTCCAGCGTCACTTCGCCGCCCATCAGCTGGACATGCGCGGCGACACGCAGCAGAGCCCCTTCCAGCTCGCGCACGCTGGCCGTAATCTTTTCCGCCAAAAAGGAAATAACGTCCTGCGGAACGTAAACCCCCAAATTCTGCGCTTTGCTTTCCAATATCCCCAGGCGCAGTTCATATGTCGTCGGGTGAATGTCCGCCACCAGACCGGACCCCAGACGCGTTTTTAAACGTTCTTCGATCCCTTCCAGATTAACGGGCGGTTTGTCCGCTGACAAAACGATCTGCTTGCCGCTGCCGACCAGCGCGTTAAACGTATGGAAAAATTCGTCCTGCGTATTTTCTTTGCCGATCAGAAACTGCACGTCGTCAATCATTAAAACGTCAACGTTGCGCAGTTCCTCTTTAAAGGAAAGCGTATCCTTGTAACGAATCGCGCGGATAAACAAATACATGAACTTTTCCGCGGACAAATAAACCACCCGGCGCGACGGGGTATGTTCGCGGATATACCATGCGATTGAATGCATCAAATGCGTTTTTCCCAGCCCGGCGCTGGAATACAAATACAGCGGATTAAACGACACGCCGTCGGATTCGGCCACCCGCCTGGCAGCGGCATAGGCAAATTCATTGGGCGCCCCGACGACAAAGTTATCAAACGTAAAGCG
>JAJXEL010000125.1 GCA_021639925.1 Alphaproteobacteria bacterium
TCCTCCCGATGAATATTTTTTCAGAAAAAGAAAGGAATGTTTTATTAGCTATACATAAATATAAAGATAAACAGGAAGCGGTTCCGTTTATCTTTGAGTCAAATGGAACTAGAAGTTATGCAAAACTGTACACAAAAATCAAAGAAATTTTAGATTTTGGTGGAATTCTTATCGCTGATGAATTGGAAGCAAGCCTGCATATTGATCTTGTGGAACGTATTTTAAATCTTTTTATGAGAAAGGAAACCAATCCTAATAATGCACAGATTCTTTTCACAACACATAACCCGTGGTTTTTGCAATATTTGACGAAATCTCAGATTTTTATTGCGCAAAAACAAGATAACTTAAGCACGGAATGTTTCCGGCTTGATGAGATGAACGGTGTTAGAAACGATGAAAACTTCTTTATGAAATACATTTCAGGAGAATATGATGGAAAGCCTCGTATAAAGGAGGACTAATGAGAAAGAAAAAACGCCAAAAGAAAGTTATCGTTTCGTATATCTATGAAGGCGAGCGTGAAGAAATTTTTTTAAAATATCTGACAGAAATATATGAATCTGACGCAAAACCTTTGATGATGTTTTCTAAACGTGGCGGTTCGGCAGACTCCATTATTTCTAACACGCTTAAAGCTTTAGACAGAGGGACTTATTTATTTGTTGTTCTTGATGAGGATTTTGAGCAGAAAGATCCATTATCTATTAAAACCTTACGGGCTTTAGAAAAGGTTTGGTGCTTGAAAGCATCTTCGCTAGATAAAGTACCTTACAGAAATTTGAACTCCTATAACATCAAACAGAGAAAACCTATTATCGTTTTCTCAAATCCTCATTCTATTGAGGGAATTCTTTTGCAAATATTAAATGTTCCTAAAAAAGATCTGGAAAACAGCAATACCGACCGTTTAAAGGATCGTCTAAACGGTTGTTGCCATGCCAAATTTGATGCTGATTTCTTAAAAGAACGCTTTTCGAAGGCGGTAATAGAAGATAAAAGAACGGTTATTCCAGAATTAGATCTCATTATTTCTTTGATGGAAAAAGCAAAGAAATCTTAGTACCCTTTGTAAAGGAGCTCAGATAAAAACAAGGAATAATCCGATGACTGCGTCTTTTGAAAACCCCGTAAATGAAAACGCTTATGAAAAATCAATCATCGAGCTGTTTCAAAATATGGGCTATATCCACGTCTACGGTCCTGACGTCGATGACAGAAATTTCAAATCTCCCCTGTATGAAAAGGTGCTGGAAAAATCGTTGGCGGATATCAATCCCAAATTGCCCAAAGCCGCCATTGACGAAGCTTTGTTCAAAATCAAAAATTTTGAAAATGCCGCATTGATCCAAAAAAACTTAATCTTTACGGATTATTTGCAAAACGGAATTCCCGTCAGATACTGCGAAAACGAAACACAAAAAGATACTATCGTCTATCTGATCGATTATAAAAACGTTCATAAAAATTCCTTTATCATCGCCAATCAATGGACTTTTATCGAAAACAGCGAAAAACGACCCGATATCATTTTATTCGTTAACGGCTTGCCTTTAGTGTTAATGGAATTAAAATCCCCCTCACGCGAGGAAACCGACGCCTCAGCCGCATATCGTCAAATCGAAAATTACAAACTCGAAATCCCGTCCATGTTCATTTATAACGCCGTGTGCGTGATGAGCGACTTGCTGACGTCAAAAGCGGGAACCATATCGTCCGACGAAAACAGATTTATGGAATGGAAAACGGTTGACGGTTCCTATGAAAACACCAAATACGCCCAGTTCGACACCTTTTTTAAAGGCATATTTGACAAAGAAAGATTCTTGGACATTCTGAAAAACTTTATCTGTTTTTCGGTCGAAACGGATAAAACCATAAAAATTTTAGCCGCTTATCATCAATACTTCGCCGTTAAAAAAGCCGTTGCCTCAACTCAAACGGCAACCGAAACCGACGGCAAAGGCGGCGTGTTCTGGCATACTCAGGGCAGCGGAAAATCTTTGTCAATGGTGTTCTATGCCCATTTGTTGCAAAGCGCGCTCAACAGCCCGACAATCGTCGTTTTAACCGACCGAAACGATTTGGACAATCAACTGTTCGCCCAGTTTTCAAAATGTTCGGATTTTTTGCGTCAAAAGCCTGTCCAAGCTGAAAGCAGAGCACATTTAAAACAATTGTTGGGCGGAATTAAAGCAAACGGCATCTTCTTTACCACCATGCAAAAATTCGAAGAAGCCGAAGACCCCCTGTCGGAACGCAGATCATTGTCATGGCGGACGAAGCACATCGCGGACAGTACGGATTAACCGAAAAAATGGATGAAAAAACAGGAAAAATCAAAATCGGAACCGCTAGAAAAATCAGAAAATCCCTGCCTAACGCAACATATGTCGGTTTTACGGGAACGCCCGTTTCCATAAAAGACCATAACACCCGCGAAGTGTTCGGCAATTATATTGACGTGTACGATATGACCCAGGCGGTTGAAGACGGCGCAACTCGTCCCGTTTATTACGAAAGCCGCGTCATTAAACTGCATCTGAAACCGGAAATCTTAAAGCTGATTGATGACGAATACGAACTGATGGCTCATAAAACCGATCCGGAAGTCATCGAAAAAAGCAAAAAACAGCTTGGGCAAATGGAAACGATTTTAGGTGATCCCGCCACAATCAATTCTTTGGTGACCGATATTCTGGATCACTACGAAAATAATCGAGCATCTTTGTTGACGGGAAAAGCCATGATTGTTGCCTATTCCCGATCAATCGCCATGGAAATTTACAATAAAATATTAGACTTGCACCCCGATTGGCAGGAAAAAGTCGCCGTCGTTATGACTGCTGCAAATGACGACCCCAAAGAATGGCGCAGCATTATCGGAAACAAATCTTATAAAAACGAATTAGCCAGAAAATTCAAAGATAACAACGACCCCTTGAAAATCGCAATCGTTGTCGATATGTGGCTGACGGGTTTTGACGTTCCGTCTTTGGCAACAATGTATGTCTATAAACCGATGAGCGGACATAACCTGATGCAGGCGATCGCCCGCGTCAATCGCGTATTTCAAGACAAAGAAGGCGGATTAATCGTCGATTATGTCGGCATCGCAGGCGCTTTGAAACAAGCAATGAACGATTATACCGTTCGCGACCGCAAAAACTACGGCGATACAGATATATCAAAAGTCGCCGCACCCAAATTTTTGGAAAAATTGGAAGTGTGCAGAAATCTTTTTCACGGTTTTGATTACTCGGGCTTTGCCGGTTTGGGAAATCTTGAACGCGCGCGATTAATCAGCGGCGCCGTCAATTTTATTATTGAACGCGGCAGAGAAACGCAAAAAGAAACCTTTGTCAAAGAAGCTTTATTACTGAAGCAGGCTTTATCGTTGTGCTCGTCAGTGATTGAAGAAAACTTGCGTATTGAAGCCGCCTTTATCGAAGCCGTGCGCGTTTTGACGGTTCGATTGTCCTGTACGGGAAACGGCGGGAAAAAAATTTCTTTGCCGGAACTGAACGAAAAAATAAACGAGCTTTTAAAACAAAGTATCAAAAGCGACGGCGTCATCAATTTGTTTTCAGATATTCAAGAAGAATTTTCTTTGTTTGATCCCAAGTTTTTGGAAGACATTTCTAAGATGAAAGAAAAAAACTTGGCTCTTGAGCTTTTAAAGAAATTAATTGCCGAGCAAATCTCTGTTTATCGGCATACAAACGTCGTTAAATCCGAAAAATTCAGCGAAATCATTCAAAAATCAATGAACCGCTATTTAAACGGATTGCTGACAAACGAACAAGTCATTGAAGAACTGCTTAATCTGGCAAAGCAAATTGCCGCCGCTCAAAAAGAAGGAAGCGATTTGGGGCTTACGCCTGATGAAGTGGCTTTTTACGACGCTCTGACCCGTCCCGAAGCCGTAAAGGATTTTTACGAAAACGACGAACTGATTGCCATTACCAAAGAATTGACCGATACTTTGCGCAAAAACAAAACCATCGATTGGCAAAAAAGAGAAAACGCCCGCGCCAAGATGAGATTACTTATCAAAAAATTGCTTAAAAAACATAAGTATCCGCCCGAAGGAATGGAAGATGCCGTCTCAACTGTTATGACCCAATGCGAACTTTGGGCGGATCATGTAATGGAAGCTTAACCTTCTTAACCATCTTTATTATCTGTACTTCATCACATAATAATTTTGTATATGAAAACCGCGTGATGGTTTACGCGGTTTCTTTTGCAAAAGAGGTGTATGATATTCAAAATAAGTTACAGTAATCACGCAATTGTCGGAGCGAAAGCGGCTAGTGTTGTTTACAGATGTCCCGCTTACACAAACGGGGTTGGCCAATACGCCATGAAGTTCCGTCATTTTTTAACAGAGTATCAATCCGCATACAGGGCAAGACAAACTCTGCCAACGCCTCCGGAACAACTGAATGTTTATTGGAAATCATTGAGAGCTAAATTTCGACTTGAAGCAGACAATATCGAAAACATGATCAAGGCCGCTTATCGGATTAAAGTTCCCCGCCCCAAAAACAACAAACCGAAATTCAACAAACGAAACAACAGTCGCCAAAACAGGAGAAAATAAGCCATGAATAAGAAGAATCGTAATCAAATGGAAGATTTGTTCGGTTCATTCCTTTTGAACCAAGAAGGCACGGAATACGCGTTTTAAAACACGGATAAAGTCGCATTAAGGAAAGTGGTTAAATATCTGAAAAGTACTACGGTTACCCCTTCTCCAGACACTTTTTTGAACGGTATCAGGATTGAATGCAACGACGAACAGATTCTATTCTCGGTCAAAAATTTGTATCGCCTGTAGGACAAGTCGCCATACTGGCTTCAGAAAAAAAATGGACAGACGCTCTATGTGTTTGGAATTAGCTTCTGCGGGAAGTTTGAATCCTTTATTGTCGGCGGATATTTGGAAAATAAAAAAAGAGAAAGGCTGTTCGTGGCTATACAGTGGCGGCAGCCGGTTAATACCATAAGCCTGTTGGCGGACGCTATTGTTTCCGATTACGTTCCCGATGCCGTGCGAATGAAAAAGGAAATGCCATTA
The DNA here is from genome assembly GCA_021639925.1 of Alphaproteobacteria bacterium. Lineage (GTDB taxonomy): Bacteria > Pseudomonadota > Alphaproteobacteria > CAAGCB01 > CAG-977 > UBA11549. Next base: position 5,084 of record JAJXEL010000125.1, read on the forward strand.
TATCGGTTGTTCACGGTCGCTATGACGGCATAATGTTTGATATTGAATGAATAACCGTTTCTTTCAATCAGGGGCGGTTATTTTTTTAACATTCGTGGATGTCGTACTCGTCGTAGCCTTCGTAATAGTAACTGACATCAATACCTTTCATAAAGACGTTGCGTTCATCAATTTGATCCGTCAGCGCATTTTTCAAGAGATGTTTAATTTCTATGTCTTTGATCGGACTTCTTTCCATTGCCAGCAAATAATCGTTTTTATCGATCAAATTCCAGTCAACAACACGTTTGAGTTCTTTTTTGAATATCAAATCAAGCCAAATTCTGGTCGCTCGCCCGTTTCCTTCTCTGAACGGGTGGGCAATATTCATCTCTACGTATTTTTCAACAATCTCGTCAAAGGTTGACTGCGGCATTTTATCAATGCTTTTTAAGGCCTGGGCCAAATACATCACCGGAGCGAACCTGAAACTCTCCTTTGACACGTTTACATCACGCATTTTTCCGGCAAAATCGTAAATATCTTCGAATAAATATTTATGGATTTGCTTTAACCCCGCAAACGTCCCGACCTTTACGGTGTTGATTTTACCGCTGTCATACAGCTTTATGGCTTTTCCTTTGCTGATTTTTTCTTCTTGCTTATTGAGCTCAACCTGATCCGTGATGTTAAATTTGTTTTTTAAAACCATTGG
>JAJXEL010000126.1 GCA_021639925.1 Alphaproteobacteria bacterium
ATTATATTCCGGGTCAAACAACAGATTTAACCCTGTTTCCGCGTCTTCCCGGACATTGACTTTAATGACGTTGCGCATTTCGGTAAAGTCCGCTACGGCGCTGACCGGGCGTTTTTCGCTTTGCAGTATATCAAAGGACACCTCGGCATGACGGGGGATAATTGCGCCCTGCCAGCGGCGGGGGCGGAACGGGCTGATCGGCGTTAAAGCCAATACGTTTGATGTCATCGGCAAAATCGGGCCGTGTACCGAAAAATTATAAGCCGTACTGCCCGCCGGGGTCGATACCAAAACGCCGTCGCAGATTAAATTCGGCAGTTTCTGAATACCGTCAATGCTGATCGAAATATCCGCTGCCTGCCGGCTTTGCCGCCATAGGGATACTTCGTTAAAAGCCAAAGCCCGTTTATGTTTCCCGTTTCCGGCAAACGCGTCCATAATCAACGGGTGCAGCGTAATCGAATCTGCGCCGTTTAAACGTTCGTCCAGGTCGTCTTCCTGGTATTTGTTCATTAAAAACCCGACGCTGCCGCGGTTCATGCCGTAAAACGGAATGCCTTTGCCGATATGTTTGTGCAACGTTTGAAGCATAAAGCCGTCCCCGCCCAAAACGACAAAAACATCGGCTTTGGCGCAGTCGGCCGTACCATATATTTTTTGCAGCCGCCGCAGCGACTTCTGAGCGATTTCCGTCGTGTCTGCCAAAAAACAGATCTGCCGCATTTTCTTTCCCCGAGTTTATGGACTTTCCGTTGGGAAGCTTTTATAATACAGAAAAATCGAAGAAATAAAAACAGGAAAAGACTGATGAAAAATTTATCGGGATACTTTTGTATTGTTTGCGGTTTGTCTTTGACCGGTTTGCTGCCGTTTTCCGCTTTCGCGGCAAAGTATTCGGGGGCGGGAACGGCCAGCCGCCAGTTTTCGGCAGAACGTCCGGCATCTGAAAAACCGGCTCCGCCGCCGGAAGCGTCGTCAATGCCGCAGGAAGATTTAAAAGCCGTTTCTCCGATTACTTTTGATGAATTGCGCCTGTTTGCCCGCGACTGGCTGAAATACGCCCGCTGGCTGAAAACTGACGGTAATCAGTACAAAGCCGTTGCTTATCTGGGGGTATCCGCCGCCGCGGATTATCCGCCCGAAGTCGTTAAATGGATGGACGCGCACGGCTGGGCCGTCGACCGTTTTTTCCTGCTGGAACGAAAATTCCGCGTCACTCTTTCCGTTTTGGAACAGGAAAACAAACAGGCCAATTTACTGAAGCATTTGGAATTTCAAATCCGCCAGCTGGAAAAAAACGATAAAATGCCTGCGGAGCAGAAAAAAAGTTTGAAAGAACAATATGCCGGCACAATCCGGACAGTCCGGGCGGCGACGAACGTCAAAGCGCCCGTCACGCCGGAAGAATACGAACTGATCAAACTGAACCGTGAAGCCTTGACCCGGATTTTAAGCGAATAGCCTGCTTTATAAAGAAATTAAAGGAATATTGTCGCGGTTTTCGGAAACAATCCATTGGGCGGCATAATACATCATAATACCGATGAACGCGCCCATGACGGCGTCGCTGAGGAAACATTGAGCCGTAAAAACAACAGACAAAGTCATCAACCCTGCCAGCGCATATAACAGCTTGCGGATTTGCGGCAGGAAATAAGCCGAAGCCATGATAACCGCCCATAAGCTCTGAACGCCGAAACTGGGGAAGGAAGTTTCCGTTACGCGGAAACGAAAAGCCGAAAAACCGTATAAATGCATTGTATCCAAAAATTCCGGCGTATACCGCCCCGCCAGAATGTTGATGACCAGCGTCACCAGCGACGATAACGATAACGTCAAAAGCACAAATAAAACGGCATGGGCTTTTTGCAGATTTTTTTCAAATACTTCCGTCGTCAGGGACAATCCTGCCACAGCCATGTAAACCAGCCATAACGCGATCAGGATTAAAAACCACCACCCCGACGGGTTAATTTCGGCCAGATAGTAGAAAAATCCTTCTTTTTCATCATTCAGGCAGGACAGAGCGAAAGGCTTGTCCAGAAAATTAATCGAAAAAGCGCAGAACAGGCACACGTAAATAAAGGCCGCCGTTTTAGGTTGTTCCTTTGTGAAAACGACAATAATCTCCTTTGCCCGGATCAAACGGGGGCGCAGATTATCCCATTTCAGAATTTCTATTGTTTTCCGCACAACGGGCCGGCGGGACAGCCGGGAAAAAAAATCCTTCGCTTTTTGGAACGACGCGGCTGCAACAGCCTTTATCCGTTCCGAAATATTTGTTTTAACAACCATAGCTTAATCCGATAAATTTCAAAATTTATGCTACTATAACATAAGAAAAAATCAAGGTTAAGGGTTCTCTTTATGTTTTTCGCCGGAATTATCCGGGACTGAAGGCTTTTGTTGAAATTTTTTTCAAAGGAATGTTAAAATAAACGCCAAAGGGAAAGGAACGCCATGAAAGCAGTCTGCCTTTTATTGATGATTTTCTTGATGTGGGGAAACGATGTTTCCGCACAGGTGATTGATATGCGCGCTTACAGCCGCCAGCGCGGGTTTAAAGCTTATCGTGCAAAAGTGCCCGCGCCGACACAAAGCCGTCAGGCGGCTGCGGACGCGGGACAAAACCGGCCGGCGGCGGCTCAGGCTGACAACAATCAGTCCGGCGAATCGAAAAAGCTCGATGATAAAAAATCTGCCGGTTCGTCTGCTCAAACCGCAGAGATGCAGGAGTATATCCGGAATAATCCGCATGTCCGGCCTGATATTTAAAGGGGGATAACAGATTATGCGGCTGCTGATATTTACATTTTTGGGAATCTGCTTTTTTCATCAGGGCGTAAACGCGCAGGTGGTTGATATGCGCGCCTACAGCCGTCAGCGCGGATTTAAAGCTTATTCTGTCCGCCAGCAGGCTTATGTTCCTCCGGCCGTCCGGTCGGCGCCGGCGAAAAACAAAGCCGCGCCGGAAAAAGAAAACGCTGTGCCGCCGGGACAAGAACAGGAACGCAAAATACAACAGACAGGCGTTAAAGTTTTTCAGGAAAAAGACGAAGACAAAGTGATGAATTTTAATGTCGAAAATCCTGAATTTGATAAACTGAGCAATTATAAAAAACAGGATCTGATGAAACGGATCTCTTTTAAAAAGAATACGGATTAGGTGAAAAATGAAATATGCAGTTTTAGCTTTGGGATTCCTTTTATTCGGTCAGACGCCGGCTTTTGCCGTTTGTTCGGGCGGTTTTGACGGCAGCGACGGAACTCTGTCGGGCTGTTCCGAAATGGGGGCGCTGGGCGATCTGATTTACGAACGCGACCAAAACGGCAGGGTCATGCGCAAAAGGGACGACGCCGAAATCAAACAGTATCTGGTGACAACGGTTGAAGACCGTCTGAAAAAACGCGGCATTTCGATGAAAAACAAAGACGGACAGCCGGTTATCAAGATTGATCAGGAAAATGTGGTGTTTGATTTGTTTAATCAGAACGGGGATAAAATCTTTACATATACCGTCGATATTGAAAAAGGGGTTCCCCAAAATGAAAAAGACGTCATCGAATCCCGCGAAGCTTATGACAGTCAGAAGGCGAAAAGCAAAGCCGAACGCAAAGGACGCATTGAAAAGATTCAGGCTTTGGCCGATAAAATAAAAGCCGAAGAAATTGAAAAGAAAGCGGCGGCTAAAAAATGAAATATCTGATCTTAGGCGGGGCGGTTTGTTTCCTGGCAGCCTGCGTGATGCAAAAAATCCCGGATTCGAAAACGCCGCTGATGCTGGAAACGACTGTTGACAGCGATCTGCTGATTCTTCAAACCGAAGATGTCCGGATCGCCGACGTTAAGGAAAAGCGGATCGCGTATGAATATAACGATCAAAATATCCGTCTGTCACAGCTGGGGGATCATGCGCGCCGGTTTTGCGAAGGCAAAGGGCGCGATACGGTATTGGTCGATATGCGTCTGACAAACCGGGAAGGATTTCGCCGCGCGACGTTTGAATGTAAAGACAAACCCGTTTTAATTCCCTGAAACCAGCGCCCGCAGCACATAAAGACGCAGTTCGGAAGACAAAGCGCCTTTTCTGCCGGCGTCAATGCGCGTGATCAGTTCCGCCGGCGTTAAATCCTGCCGCGCAGCCAGCTTTTTTAATTCTTCCCAAAATTCGGGTTCCAAATAAACGCTGGTGCGGTGGCCGGCGATCATGACGGAATATTTTCTGATGCTCATTTTGTCCGGACGATCTGTTTATAAAAATCGTTTCCCTTATTGTCTGTCAGCAAAAAGGCGGGGAAATCCTTAACGGTAATTTGCCAGACGGCCTCCATGCCCAGTTCGGAAAAATCAATACAGCGGCAGTCCGTAATATAAGCCGCCGCCGTCTGCGCCGCCGCGCCGCCCAGCGTTCCCAGATAAAACCCGCCGTTTTCTTTGCAAGCCTTTGTCACGGCGTCCGACCGGTTGCCTTTGGCCAGCATAATCAGCGACGCGCCGTTTTTTTGCAGCAGATCGACATAGGAATCCATGCGCCCCGCCGTTGTCGGCCCGAAAGATCCCGAAGGCAGGCCGTCCGGCTGTTTTGCCGGCCCCGCATAATAAACCGGATATTTTTTTAAATAATCGGGCAGGGGCTTGTTCTGATCCAGCATTTCTTTAAAACGGGCGTGCGCGATGTCGCGGGCGACGATCAGCGTTCCGTTCAAAGTCAAGCGGTCGCCGACTTTTAAAGTATCCAGATCGGCCAGAGATTCTGTGATATCACGGTTTAAATCAAGGCTTTTGCCCGTATCGCGCAGAACGGATTCTTTTATGTCGGGCAGATACTGCGCCGGGTTGGTTTCCAGCTGTTCCAGAAAAACGCCGTCCGGCGTAATTTCGGCCAGAATATTTCTGTCGGCAACGCAGGAAACGCCGATTCCGACCGGCAGGGAAGCCCCGTGGCGCGGCAGGCGGACAACGCGTACGTCCAAACAAAAATGCCGCCCGCCGAACTGCGTTCCCAATCCGTTTTTGTTAATTGCGGACAATAATTCGTTTTCCAGTGCCGTATCTCTGAAACCGTTTTCGCCGGCGGGCAGAGCGTCCAGCGCTTTGGCCGAAGCAAGCTTGACCGTTTTTAAATTCATTTCGGCGCTTAATCCGCCGATCACGACGGCCAGATGGTACGGCGGACAGGCCGATACGCCGATTTGCGTGATCTTTTCAACCAGGAAATCCGTCAGCGCCTGTTTGTTTAACAAAGCCCGCGTCTGTTGAAACAAAAAGGTCTTGTTGGCCGACCCGCCGCCCTTGGCCATAAACAGAAAACGGAAAGCGTTTCCTTTGACGGCGCTCAGATCAATCTGCGCCGGCAAATTTGTGCCGCTGTTTTTTTCCGCGAACATGGATAAGGGAATATTTTGCGAATAGCGCAGATTTAACGACGTATAGGCTTTTTTTATTCCGCGGGCCAAAGCTTCGCTTTCCGTTCCGTCCGTTAAAACCGTATGCCCTTTTTCGCCGATGACGATTGCCGTTCCCGTGTCTTGGCACAACGGCAGAACCATACCCGAAGCAATGTCGGCGTTTTTTAAAAATTCCAGCGCCGCGAACCGTTCGTTCGGCGCGGAATCCGGATCGTCAAATATGGCGCGGATCTGGGATAAGTGGCCGGAACGCAACAGATGCGACACGTCGCGGAAAGCCGTAAAAGCCAGATCTTCGAACGCTTGCGCCGGAATATGCAGATATCC
>JAJXEL010000127.1 GCA_021639925.1 Alphaproteobacteria bacterium
ACAGATCCGGATCGCTTTGATATAAAAAAAAGCCCTCTGATTTCAGAGGGCTTTTGTTATGACTTTATCATTTTATTTTGCGGAAACTTTGCCGTCGGCGCCGAATTTAACGGGCGTTTTGACAATTTTCGCCTTTTTACGCAGTTTTTGCATGGTTTCTTCTACGCTTTGCGCCGCCTGCATCTGCATTAATTCCTGTTCGACGTCTTCAAACTTCGGCGTTTCGGATAAACGGCGCGGGCCGGCTTTGATGACGTGATAACCGAATTTCGTTTTGACGGGTTTTTTGGAAATTTCGCCTTCTTTCATGGCAAAGGCCGCTTCGGAAAATTCGGGAACCATCAGTTCGCGTGAAAAATATCCCAAATCGCCGCCTTCCAATCCTTTGTTTTCGGAAACTTTATTCGCCAGTTCGGCAAAATCCGCGCCCTTTTGCAGCTGCTGGATAACGTCCTGCGCTTCTTTTTCCGTTTTTAACAGAATGTGCGCGGCGGACATTTCTTCCTGCGGGGGATTATCCTTTTTAAACTGATCGTACAAAGCTTCCAGCTTTTCTTTGGTCTGGTTTTTCTTTGCCTGCTGTTCCAGGTAATAACGGGCCAGCAGCTGTTTTTCAAATTCCTTCGTCATTTTTTTGAATTCGGGCGTGTTCTGAACTTTTTCAGCCGTTGCCGCCGCCGCGACGACGTTTAAATCAATAATGTTGTCCAACAAAGGTTCGTAAACACTTTCCAAAGGCAGCGCGCTTAACTGCGGGTTGGACGCGCGCACGCTTTCGATTTCGGACAACGTAATATTGTTGCCGTCGACCGTCGCGACGACCAAATCCGTCTGCGCCGCTTTTGCTTTTGTTTTAGCCGCCTGAGCCGGCATCGCAATACACAAAGCGACCAAAGCGCCCGTAATTACTTTCATTGACATTATATTTAGGCCTTTCCTAATGTTGTTGTTTTAAATGATCTGCCTATCATATCATCTTTCGAAAGGCCGTAAAGATTTAAAATATTCTTCTGCGGCGCAAAAATATGTTTTTTAGTTCTGCTGACATAACTGAATGATTGACACATGATGTTCTGTGAGCTTAACTTGTTTGATTTTATATTTTTAATAAGAGGATTTACGATGATCGGTTCTTTAATGCGTAAAATTTTCGGCAGCGCGAACGACAGATATGTCAAAAGCCTGCAAAAAACAGTTGCAAAAATCAATGCTCTGGAACCGGAAATTTCCGCTTTGTCCGACGATGAATTGAAAAATAAAACGCCGGCGCTGAAACAACGCCTGGCCGACGGGGAAACGCTGGACGACATTCTGCCCGAAGCGTTCGCTGTCGTGCGCGAAGCGTCTAAAAGAACGATCGGGCTGCGCCATTTCGACGTGCAGCTGATCGGCGGGATCGTCCTGCACCGCGGGCAGATTGCCGAAATGCGTACCGGCGAAGGAAAAACATTGGTCGCGACGCTGGCCGTTTATTTGAACGCGCTGACGGGCAAAGGCGTGCACGTCGTGACCGTCAACGATTATCTGGCGAAACGCGATACCGAATGGATGGGACAGATTTACCGTTTTCTGGGATTAAGCGTCGGCACGATCCTGCACGATCTGTCCGACGAAGAACGCCGCGACGCTTATAACAGCGATATTACTTACGGAACGAACAACGAATTCGGGTTCGATTATCTGCGCGACAACATGAAATTTTCGATTGAAGACATGGTGCAGCGGCCGTTTAATTTCGCAATCGTTGACGAAGTGGACTCTATTTTGATCGACGAAGCCAGAACGCCTTTGATCATTTCCGGCCAGGCCGAAGATTCGTCCGATAAATATATTCAGATTGACGCTTTGATCCCGCGGTTAAACCCGGAAGATTATGAAAAGGACGAAAAGCAGCGTACGGTATCCCTGACCGAAACGGGAACCCTGCATATGGAAGAACTGCTGCAGGCAGCGGGGTTGCTTAGCGGCGCGATGTACGACGCGATTAACGCGCCGGTCATTCATTACGTTGACCAGGCGTTAAAAGCGCATAAACTTTTCCAGCGCGACGTCGATTATATCGTCCGCAACGGCCAGGTCGTTATTATTGACGAATTTACCGGCCGTATGATGGAAGGCCGCCGTTATTCCGACGGTCTGCACCAGGCTTTGGAAGCCAAAGAACACGTTAAGATCCAGCCTGAAAACCAGACGCTGGCTTCGATTACGTTCCAGAATTATTTCCGTTTGTATCCGAAACTGGCCGGCATGACGGGGACGGCGATGACCGAAGCGCCGGAATTTGCTGAAATTTACGGACTGGAAGTCATTGACATTCCGACAAATAAACCGTGCGTCCGGATTGATCATCAGGACGAAATTTACTGGAAAGAAGATCAAAAGCTGAAAGCCGTCATTGAATTAATCAAGGAATGCGCGGCCCGCAAACAGCCGGTTTTGGTCGGTACGACGTCGATTGAAAAATCGGAACAGCTGGCGGAACGGCTGAAAAAGGAAACAAAGCTGAAATTTAACGTGTTAAACGCGCGCCACCATGAACAGGAAGCGTATATCATCGCGCAGGCGGGTATGCCGGGCGCGATTACGATTGCGACGAACATGGCCGGCCGCGGGACGGATATTCAGCTGGGCGGCAATCTGGACATGCGCGTGACGCAGGAATTGGCGGACGTAACCGACGAATCCGAACGCGCCCGCCGGATTGAAGCGATTAAAAAAGAAATCGAAGAAGGCAAGGAAATTGCGTTGCAGGCCGGCGGATTGTATGTTATCGGCACGGAACGCCATGAAAGCCGCCGTATTGACAATCAGCTGCGCGGCCGTTCGGGCCGTCAGGGCGACCCGGGCGCGTCAAAGTTTTTCCTGTGCCTGCAGGACGATCTTTTACGTATTTTCGGCGCGGAAAGAATCGAAAAATTCTTAAAACCGCTGGGCGGTATGGAAGACGACGACGTTATTTCCAGCCCCTGGATTTCCAAGACGCTGCAGAAATCCCAGGAAAAGGTTGAAGCCCGTAACTTTGACATTCGTAAAAACCTGTTGAAATACGATAACGTCATGAACGATCAGCGCAAGGTCATTTACGATCAGCGCAAAGAATTAATGATGGCGGATACGATTACGGAAACGGTTCAGGACATGCGCGACGAAATCATTTCGGCGATGACGGAAACCTATACGCCCGAAGACGCCGCGGCCGATGACTGGAACGTTCCGGCTTTAAAGGAAGACGTCGAACGTATTTTAGGGCTGCAGCTGCCCGTCGATTCCTGGGTGGAAGAAGGAATCGGCGCTGCGGAACTGACCGAACGCCTGCAAAAGGCTGCAGACGAAAAAATGCAGGACAAGCGCCGTGATTTCGGCGACGGCCTGATGAATATGATTGAAAAAAATATTACGCTGCAAATTCTGGATCAGGTATGGAAAGAACATTTGCAGGTGTTGGATTATATGCGTCATACGATTGTTTTGCGCGCTTATGGCCAGAAAGATCCTTTGAACGAATATAAAAAGGAAGCTTTTTATTTGTTCAGCGGCATGATCGGCAGTATGCGCGAACAGGTAACGCAGTTTTTGATGCATGTCGAACTGGCGCCGCAAACCGTTCAGGCGATCGAAGAATCGCGCCGCCGCCAGCAGGATATGACGGCGCGTCACGACGAACCCGGCGACGCGTTCGGCAATCCGTCCGATTCGCAGCGTGAAATTGACAGACAAATGGACCGGAGTCCTTTCCGCTATTCAAAATCGGACGAAGTTGATCCGAACGATCCTTCGACATGGGGGAAAGTATCCAGAAATGCTTTATGTCCCTGCGGTTCCGGGAAAAAATACAAACACTGCCACGGGGCGATCGCCTGAAAAAAGGCGGATAAACCAGGCGGCGCTTCGGCGCCGTCTTTTTTGTTATTTTTGAAAGGGTTATCATTTTTCCGATTTTTATAGTGGATTTTGTTTGAAAAATTGGTAAAATAAAAGGTGGATATAAGGAACAGTTTAGGCGAGGATATTTATGTACGTTTCTGATGTTGCAGAACAGATTGTTGCAATGCAGGCGCAGATGATCAGAACCTCTATGGCAATGGCTTCGGCGAAAAGTGCGATTGATCAACAACAGGCTGTAACAACCCTCCTTACAGAAGCGACACAGTCCGCTGCTGCCAGTGCAGATGGTCGGGGCGCTATGCTCGACATTCTCGTTTGACATTTTTCTCCTTGTTTCCTTTGGGCTGTCCTTCGGGCAGCCCTTTTTTTATAAAGAAAAAAATTCCGTCCGGTTCTTTTTTATTTCTTTCCGCCGGCGCGGGAAAAGAAACGCTACGTTTCGTCGGGACTTTCTTTAATACTTTTGACTGTGCCGGTTAAAACTTTTTCCGGCATGCCCTCCGATCACTTTTTATGTTTTCCACCCCCGAAATTGCGAGCGTAGCGAAGCAATCTATACGTGGACTGCTTCACGCTCCGCTGCCCGATTGGGTAAAATCCATCGACGATGTCTGCTTTGTGAAAGTCCGACGGAAAATCAATGATGATTGGACTGTCTGATGCAAAAACAAAATTTATCGAATCCCGCCGATGTCCAAACGTGTTCCGGCAGTCAAAAATTGCACCGTTTTTGAAAGGACGTATTGACATCTCTTACAGAGGCCGCTCTTTCCCTCATCTTTCGCATTGTCCTGCTGTACGAATTTTAATGGGGTTTAACAGAATAATCGGGAAGGGAGGAGGGGAAAAAATCACCGATGGTCAGCGGCGTTTAAATTCTGTTCAGCCACAGCCAGTTCATAAACAGCGGCACTTGTTTTTCCCAGTCGGCTTCGCAGTGCCGTCCGCCGATCTGGCGATACATATACGGCTGCGCCCCTTTGCGGTACAGATGATCGTTTATGGATCTGTTGCAGGCATTCGCGATCGCTTTGCCGCGCGGCGTGCGGCTTTCGTTGCTGCCCCAGCTGATAAATACTTTCGTATCGGGATTAATGTCGTTTTGCGCGATGGCGGCCCGTAATTCTTTGCCGCAAAATCCGATGGCGGAAGAAACGCAGGCGGCTTTTGAAAATACAGAATTGTAACAAATTGCGGCGTATAACGCCATTAAGCCGCCCATTGAACTGCCGCCGATTCCGGTCGCTTCCCGATGCCCCCAGGTGCGGTACGTTTCATCAATGAACGGTTTTATTTCATTAACGATCCAATCCATTGTTTGCTGCCCCGTGCCGTAAACGGGACCGGCGAACGAATCCCAATAATACGGACAATATTCGCGCAGGCGGTCGTTTCCCGTATGGGAACATTCCATGCCGACAACAATGATTTTTTTATTCCAGTGATCCAGAAAATTTTTCATTCCCCAGCTTTTGCCATAAGTCGCATCTGAATCGTAAAACAGATTATGCCCGTCAAACATATACATAACGGGATAACGTTCTTCGCTTTCATAATAATCGCCGGGCAGATAAATATGCAGCCTGCGGTTTTGGCCGGCTGATGAAAACCAAAAATCTGTTTTTTCAATCATAAGCAAACCCCTTGATTGTTAAGGAATGTTTTTTATATAAGTTACTTATTTCCCGTTTTACAGAGGAAAAAAAATAAAAAATAAAGGCGGAGGGATCTCCGCCTTTATCTTAATTATCAAG
>JAJXEL010000128.1:0-5363 GCA_021639925.1 Alphaproteobacteria bacterium
TTCCGTGGCCGGCCTGCTGCGCGACGGCAGCCTGATTACACAGCGCCCGTTTCGTTCTCCGCACCATTCCGCGTCTATGCCGGCTTTGATCGGCGGCGGCCAAAAAGCCCGTCCCGGCGAAATTTCTTTGGCGCACAAAGGCGTTTTGTTTTTAGACGAACTGCCCGAATTTTCACGCGTCGCGCTTGATTCTCTGCGCCAACCGCTGGAAACGGGCGAAGTATCGGTCGCGCGCGTCAGCATGCACGTTACTTATCCGGCGCAGTTTCAGTTAATTGCCGCGATGAATCCCTGCCGCTGCGGTTATTTGGGCGTCAACGGCCAGGAATGTTCGCGCGCGCCCAAATGCGGCGAAGAATACCAGGCGCGGATTTCAGGACCTTTATTTGACAGAATCGATCTGCATGTCGAAGTCCCCGCCGTCGTTCCCTGGGAGCTGGCCAAAGCGCAGGAAGGCGAAAGTTCCGCCGCCATCGCGGCGTGCGTGGCCGCGGCTTTGGACAGACAGAAACGGCGTTATGAAAAGCTGGCGCCCGGTTCGGAAATCAGCAAAAACGCTCAGGCGTCGGGCAGCGTTTTGGAACAAACCGTCCGGCTGACGGCGGACGCTTCCGATCTGCTGGTCAAAGCGGCGGAAAAAATGCGCTTGTCCGCCCGCGGATATCACCGCGTCTTGCGCGTTGCCCGGACAATCGCCGATTTAGCCGGAAACGATGACATTCTGCCGGCGCATATCGCGGAAGCTTTGTCTTACCGCCGTATTGTCCACGGGAAAGAATAAGGGAAAAACGCATGGATCAGGGAAAAGAACGTTCTTTAAACACGCCGCTGATTTTAGTCGTTGACGACGATACGCGCCTGCGCAAACTGCTGCAGAAATTTTTATCCGAAAACGGGTTCAGGGTGTTTTCCGCAGCCAACGCGGCCGAAGCCGACGAAATGATGTCCTGGTATGCCTTTGACCTGCTGGTTGTCGACGTGATGATGCCCGGCGAAACGGGAATCGAATTTACCCGTCGTCTGCGCGGTGCGGGGCAAAACGTTCCCGTTTTGATTTTAACGGCGATGGGAGAAACCGACGACCGTATTTCGGGATTGGAATCCGGAGCGGACGATTATCTGTCAAAACCGTTCGAACCGCGGGAACTGCTGCTGCGCATCAATAGTATCCTGCGCCGCGTTATGAGCAAACCGCCCGAAAAGCAAAAGGCCGAAGTTAAATTCGGCGCTCACCGTTATGATTTGGACGAACATATTTTATACCGCGGTTCGGAACGTATCCGCCTGCCTTTGGCCGAAGCCGCTTTGCTGCAGCTGTTGGCCGAACGCGCGGGACAGGATATTTCGCGCGAAGAACTGGCGCAGAAAACGGGCAATGAAACAAACTTAAGAACGATCGACGTGCAGATCACGCGGCTGCGCCGGAAAATCGAACCCGACGCGGGCGCGCCGCGTTATATTCAGACGATCAGAGGAAAAGGCTATTCCCTGATCCCGGATTAAGGAGCCGATTTATGGATTTTTCATTTAAAGATTTTATCCGTCATTTCCGCCTTCGATTTCTGCCGCGCAGATTATGGTCGCGCGCTATTCTGATTCTGGTTCTGCCCGTCGTTTTAATTCAGACGGTCAGCGGTATTTTATTTTACGACAATCACTGGCAGAACGTCAGCCGGCGGCTGGCTTTGGGAATTGTGTCGGATATCAAGGGCGCCTTTGCCCTCTACGATGCTTTTCCCGCCGAACAGGACAGAAAAACGATCGTACGGGAATTCAGGTCTTCCGCGGAACTGGATATCCGCTTTTTTGAACCGCAGGAACTGCCCGAAAACATCAAAATCAAATCGGACGCCCGTACGGCGGAACTGATTCCCGCTTTGTATACGCTGGGATATCCTTTTACTTTGCGCAATCTGACCGAAGAAAGAAGCGTTTTAATTACGTTTTACCTGCCGGATTATACGGCGGAAGTTTTACTGCCTTATAAAAAGTTTTTTTCTTCAACGACTTATGTTTTCGCGCTGTGGGTTTTGTTTTCTTCTTTGCTGTTCACGGGAATAGCCGTTCTGTTTTTGCGCAACCAGATCCGGCCGGTTCTGCGCCTGGCGGAAGCGGCGAAAAATTTCGGTTTGGGGCGCGATATCGACAATTTCAAACCCGAAGGCGCTACCGAAGTCCGGCAGGCGGCGATTTCTTTTTTGCAGATGCGCGACAGAATCCGCCGCCATATCGAAGAGCGCACCCGTATGCTGGCGGGCGTTTCCCATGATTTGCGCACGCCGCTGACACGCATGCGCTTGCAGCTGGCCATGATGAATAAAGACGACAATATCGAAAACCTGCAGGAAGACGTGTCCGAAATGGAACACATGGTCAACGGTTATTTGGACTTTGCCCGCGGCGAAGGCAAAGAAAAAATCGAATCGACGGACGTCGGCAAATTAATTTCGGACACATTGTCCGGCCTGCATAAAACCGGCTTATCCGTTCAGTTTATCTGCAATTCTTCATTAATCATGGACGTGCGTCGCAACGATTTGAAACGGTGTTTATGGAATCTGGTAACAAACGCGGGACGATACGGAACAGCCATCAACGTTACAATGACGGTTGCGGACAAAACGTTGGAAATCGCGGTGGAAGACAACGGGCCCGGAATTCCCGAGGAAAAACGCGAAGACGTTTTCAAAGCTTTTTACCGGCTTGATGAATCGCGCAATATAGAAACGGGCGGAGTCGGGCTGGGCCTGACGATCACGCGCGACATTGTCGTCGCGCACGGCGGGAAAATCTATATGGAAAACAGCGCGCTGGGCGGACTGAAAGTCGTTATGCTTTTCCCGATTTAAAATCACGATTAGATTTATTCGAAAAAGACTGTTTCTTTTTTTTAAATTCGAGTACACTCTTCGTGTTTCGGAATCGATATTGATTCTTTATTTTAAAATAGAGGTAAGGTAATGCAGACAAATTATACACCTGAAAAGACTCAGAATGAAAAACTGGTTTCCTGGGTTGAAAAAATGGCAGAGTTATGCCAGCCCGATTCCGTTCACTGGTGTGACGGATCCAAAGAAGAAAACGACGCTTTGTGCGATTTGCTGGTCAAAAAAGGGACGTTCATAAAATTAAACGAGAAAAAACGCCCGAACAGCTACCTTGCCCGATCCAACCCGTCTGACGTGGCCCGCGTTGAATCGCGCACATTTATTTGTTCGGAACGCGAAATTGACGCCGGTCCGACGAACAACTGGGCCAATCCGAAAGAAATGCGTGAAAAATTAAACTCGTTGTTCAAAGGCTGCATGAAGGGCCGGACAATGTACGTTATTCCTTTTTCAATGGGGCCTCTTGGATCTCATATTGCGAAAATCGGCGTTGAAATCACCGATTCGCCCTATGTTGTCGTTAATATGGCGATTATGGCCCGCACGGGACAGAAAGTGCTGGATATTTTAGGAAAAGACGGCGATTTCGTTCCCTGCATGCATTCCGTCGGTATGCCGTTGGAAGCGGGAAAAGCCGACGTTGCCTGGCCCTGCAATCCTGAAAACACTTATATCACGCACTTCCCCGAAGCCCGTGAAATCTGGTCGTTCGGTTCCGGTTACGGCGGCAATGCTCTGTTAGGCAAAAAATGTCTGGCTCTGCGTATCGCGACGGTTCAGGCGCGCGACGAAGGCTGGCTGGCCGAACATATGCTGATTGTCGGCATTGAAAACCCGCAGGGTGAAAAAACATATGTTTCCGCCGCGTTCCCCAGCGCTTGCGGCAAAACGAATCTGGCCATGCTGATCCCGCCCGCTTCGTTCAAAGGCTGGAAAGTCTGGACGGTCGGCGACGACATCGCTTGGATCAAACCGGGGAAAGACGGCCGTTTGTACGCCATTAATCCGGAAGCCGGTTTCTTCGGCGTTGCTCCGGGAACATCGGAAAAAACAAACTATAACGCAATGCAGTCCTGCCGCGCCAATACGATTTTCACAAACGTCGCTTTGACAGATGACGGCGACGTGTGGTGGGAAGGCATGACGGACGAAAAGCCGGCGCACCTGATCGACTGGAAAGGCAACGACTGGACGCCTGCTTGCGAAACGCCGGCGGCGCACCCGAACGCGCGCTTTACGGCGCCGGCGCGTCAGTGCCCGACGATCGACCCCGACTGGGAAAATCCGGAAGGCGTTCCCATTTCGGCTTTCATTTTCGGCGGCCGTCTGGCACACAATACGCCGCTGGTTTATCAGTCGTTTAACTGGAGCCACGGCGTCTATCTGGCCGCAACGATGGGATCCGAAAAAACGGCTGCGGCCGAAGGCGCCGGCGGTATCCGCCGCGACCCGTTTGCGATGCTGCCGTTCTGCGGATACAACATGGCCGATTACTGGTCGCATTGGCTGGAAATGAAACGTCTGGCTCCGTACGCGCCGAAAATTTTCCGCGTCAACTGGTTCCGCAAAGACGAAAACGGACATTTCATGTGGCCGGGATACGGCGATAACCTGCGCGTTTTGAAATGGATCATTGACCGCGTTCATAACCGTGTCGGCGCTCAGGAAGGCCCTGTCGGTCTGATGCCTTATTACAAGGATCTGGATCTGACGGGATTGGATTATACCGAAGAAAAATTCAAAGACCTGATGGCGATTGACAAAGCTGAAGGATTGAAAGATACGGAAGATCAGGCCAAATATTTCCGTCCGTTCGTCGAACAGCAGCGCCTGCCGAAGGAATTTGTTTCCGAATTAAGCCTGTTGTCATTACGTTTTGAACGTTCCGACGAAGAATGGAAACCTGTCTAGGTTTTTCTATAAACTAAAAGAAAGGCGGATTTTTCCGCCTTTTTTTTGTTTTAGACTTGTTTCTTTGATGTTTTTTTAGGAAAATGCTTAAAATATAAAAGATATTTTACGGGAGCTTTCCATTAATGCCAGAACAAACAAATCCTACGGCCGCAACAGAAGAAGTCGAATACGAATATGTCGAAGTGCCTGAAGGCGAAGCAGCAGAATATGAATATGTTGAAGTGCCTGAGGGAGAGGACATTCAATACGAATACGTAGAAGCGCCTGCTGCAGAAGCCCCTGCCACGGAAGAAGCCGTCGAATACGAATATGTCGAAGCCCCTGCCGCAGAAGCTCCTGCCACGGAAGAAGCCGTCGAATACGAATATGTCGAAGCTCCTGCCGCAGAAGTCCCGGCCACGGAAGAAGCCGTCGAATACGAATACGTAGAAGCGCCTGCCGCAGAAGCTCCGGCCTCGGGAGAAGCCGTCGAATATGAATATGTCGAAGCCCCTGCCGCCGAAACCCCTGCCACGGAAGAAGCCGTCGAATACGAATATGTCGAAGCTCCTGCCGCAGAAG
>JAJXEL010000128.1:5463-5588 GCA_021639925.1 Alphaproteobacteria bacterium
TCCCTGCCTCGGGAGAAGCCGTCGAATACGAATATGTCGAAGCTCCTGCTGCAGAAGCCCCTGCCACGGAAGAAGCCGTCGAATATGAATACGTAGAAGCGCCCGCTGCAGAAGTCCCTGCCTCG
>JAJXEL010000129.1 GCA_021639925.1 Alphaproteobacteria bacterium
CGGCAAAGCCGCCGCTATAATATATTTGAATAACTTCATCGGACACTCCGTTGTATCTGAAATGAATTTATGAAATAATTATGTTTAAAAACGGACGGAAAATCTAATACCGTCTTTTTATAGGCATATAAATAAAATTTATAGCGAGGGGGAATGGATTTAATACAGCTGCGCTATTTTAAAAAAATCGCGGAATGCGGTACGATGTCGCAGGCCGCCCGCGAACTGCATGTTTCCCAGCCGGCTTTGAGCGCCGCCGTCAGAAAACTGGAACAAGAACTGTCCGTCCGTTTGTTCGAACGTACAAAAAGCAGGCTGGTCCTGAACGATATGGGAAAACTGGCGCTGACTTATGCCGTCGTCGTTTTGGAAAAAGCGGACGAAATGAAAAATACATTCCGTCGCTGCGTTCGTAAAAACAGTATTTTGGCTTTGGGATTTTGCGATCCCGGTCCGATGCGGTTTTCAGTTCCTTTGTTTCAAAAAGCGTATCCCGGCATTGATGTCACGTCGGAAATTATAGAAAATGAAGATGACGTTTTGAATTTTCTGCTTTCCGGAAAATACGACGCGGTTGTTTCTTTAAAACAGGTGGATCATGATGAAACGGAATGTCGTCCTTTCGCCGAAGAAGAATTAATGCTTTCCGTTCCGGCAGAACATATTCTGGCGTCGAAAAAAAGTGTTTGCCTGCTTGATGAAGATCCCCTGGAAATTGCTGTTTACTGCGGTTCGGGGGCTTATGTCCGTCAACTGCGGCCGTTTTTGGACAGACTGTCGGAAAAACATACGGTAAAAATTTATGATGATTATTTCGTTTTTAAACAAATGCTGGATCAAAAAAAAGCCGTGACATTTACAACCCGGCTGGTACGGCGGTATCGTCATGACGGGGACAACCGCGTTTTTATTCCGCTGGCGGATACGGGCATTACCGCCGTTTATCGGATATCTTATTTAAAAAGAAATAAAAAATACGTTGCCGCGCTGTTGGATTGGGCGGCGGAAAATCATTTGCCGGCGCGGGAAACAAAGTTTGCTTTTTGATTTTATGTCTGTATTGTTTCGGCTTGTATTTTTTTTGAACAAAAGTATACTTTCTGCAAAAACAGGTTTTTTTATGGCGCGTTTTCTTTGTATCTGTCTGATTTTTTTAACGGGGGCCTGCGCTTTGGACGAAACGCGCCGGGATTTTTTTATTTCGACCGACGTTCCCGCCCAGGCGGTTTTGATTGTTGACGGGAAAAGGCTGGAAACAAAGAAAACGCCCGCCGAGTTTTCTCTGGTTTACGCGGATACGGCTGAAATTCTGCTGACGGCGGAAGGCTGCCAGCCGTTGATTTTTCCCGTTTCCAAAAAAGCGGATTCCAAAACAAAACATTTTACCGTTTCGCGTGAAATTTATACGGCGCCGTTTTTTACCTTTTTATTTCCGTTTCAGGTGCTTGCGCTGACTTCGGGACATAATACTTTTGACGAAACATACCGTCAGATGGTGCGCGACGGAATTATGCCGGGGTATTATTATGAATATGCGCCGGCGCATTACCATATCGAAATGATTCCCGCCGTGAAGCGCCGCCTTTCGTTTCAACAGAAAAAGCGGCTGTTGGTAAAAGATTTTGTTTTTAAAAATTTCAGCCGGCTGAAAAGCGGCGATTCTGAATACGTAAAGGCTTTAAGCCGGCTGGCCGATCTGCCGGCGCCGGTCATCGAAAACATATTCGGCGGCGCGACGACGCCTTTCACGGCGGCGGACACCGTCTTGTTTGAAAGCGAAGAGGCTTCAGCCGGCGTTTCGATAATTGAAGAACGCCACTGGCAGCTGTTTTTGCTGAGCTATCAGATTTTTGATCAGATCAAAGCCGAAAACCCGTCCTATTTGGCTTATTTGTCCCTGCGCGCGGGAATTCCCGAAGCGGAATTGAAAATTATCGCGCTGAAAAGCGCCGGCCCCGGGCAGTTCGTCGCCGAACTGGGACGGCAGTATTATAACCTGTACTATCAGGGCTTTGGCCGGGAATGCCGCGGCGAATTCTGCACGGTCAAAAAGGAAAAGCCCGAATACTGGAACCGGCGCCTTTCGCAGCAGATCAGGGAAATCGAACAGATTATAAAGGAAATGCCGGAATGAAACGTTTTTTGTTCTGCGGGCTTGGTCTTGTCCTGCTTTGTTCGTGCGAAGCCTTTACGCCGGCGGATCTGGACAGAATAGCGCTGCTGCCCGGTTACCGGCGGGAAAACGATATGCGCGCTTTTCGATGCCAGAAAATAGAAATTTCCGCAAATGTCGAAGCGGAAGTGTACTATAACGGGAAAAAAGTCGGCCTGACGCCTATAACTGACGGCGCTTTATGCGCAGAGGAAGAACGAACGTTTATTTTAAAAAAGGAAGGCATGAAAGACGTCGCCCTGACCGTGCGTCAGGGAACGGCTGAAAAAGAAAAACGCTGGACGACGTCGGCATACGGGCAGGATTTTATGTGGTTTTCTGTGGGATCGGTTGCGGGAACGGTGCTGTTGGCCGCTTCGCCGCTGACAACGACGACGCCGTGCCGGACGGAAGTCTGCCGGCGGCGGCTTGACACTTTTCCCGTCAGGCAGGAAGGCCGGCTGATCTGGTTGTCAACCTTCTTTTTTGTCAAAGACCTGGTGCCGCAGTATTACTGGCAGTACGCGCCGGCGCAGTACTATGTCGAAATGGTTCCCGAAAACGAACGGCCGCTTTCGATCAGGCAGGTGCGGCTGCTGCAAAGCAAGAAATTTCTGCTGGACAATTTCGCGCAGATTCAAAACGGTCATACGGAATATATTGAAACGTTGTCCGTATTGTCTTTTGTGCCCGCGGAAACGATTAAAGAAAAGGTCGCGGCGGCAAAAACGCCGGCGCTGGCTGCGGAAAAACTGTCAAAAGAAATCGAACGGACGGCCCAGTTATTAAAAAACATAAGTTTCGAAAAAGAACAAACTTTGTTAAATACGTCCTTGTATTTGCTGCGCCGTTTCGACGATCTGAAAAAAGGCGGCAAGGTGGAGCGGGCGGAATTGTCAGATATCAGCGGGTTGCGGCGCGATACGCTGGACGATATGATAAAACACAGCAATACGCCGAAAGAAGCCGTTGATAATTATACTTCTCTTTTCTTTGAAATCACCATTGCGCGGCAGGCCAAAACGGACCGGTGGAAATGCAAAGAACCGCCGAAAACCTGCGAAGCCGCTTTGCGCGCCGCGCTGCGTGAAAGTTTAAAAGAAGACAGAGACCGTCTGCGGCATTTGACGGATTATCTGGCCGGCCTTCGGGCAGATGTTTTGTTTATTTCCCGACCTGCGCCTGTTGGTCAGCCGGATAACGGTCTCCCATAATTTTGATCCCGGCCAGTTCGTTTTCCAGGTTTTTCCAATCTTTTTGAGATATTCTGATATCTGCCGCCCGGATATTTTCTTCCAGATGGGACAGCTTGGTCGTACCGGGAATAGGAACAATCCAGTCCCCTTTGTTCATCAGCCACGCCAAAGCGATCTGCGCCGGGGTAATTCCGCGCGGCCGGCCGAATTGATTCAGAATTTCGACAATTTTTAAGTTATATCGCATGGCTTGCGGCGTAAAACGCGGATATGCCGCGCGGTTGTCGTTAGAGCTGTCAAATTCCGTATATTCGTTTAACATGCCTGTTAAAAAACCGCGGTTTAACGGACTGTAGGGAACAAAACCGATCCCCAGTTCCCGCAGGACAGGCAAAATATCGGATTCGGGTTCGCGCCACATTAAATGGTATTCGCTTTGCAAAGCGGTTAACGGCAGTTCTTTATGCGCTTTGCGTAAAGTCGCCGCGGAAACTTCACACATTCCCCAGTGTTTTACTTTGCCTTCTTTGATCAGATCTTTGATTGTTCCCGCAACGTCTTCGACCGGCGTGGCCGGATCAAAACGGTGCTGGTAAAGCAGGTCAATATAATCGCGCCGCAGACGTTTTAAAGATTGATTTACCATCTCGCGTATACGTTTGGGCGAAGAATTTAATCCGGTTACTTTATTGCCGTTATAATTAAATCCGAATTTCGTCGTAACCTTAATTTTATCACCGTATCCCGCCAAACCTTCTCCGACCAGTTCTTCGTTAATAAAAGGGCCGTACGTTTCCGCCGTGTCAAACAGCGTAATGCCGTAATCGACAGCCTGGTGCAGCAGATAAAAAGCCTGTTTTTTATCAAGTCTGATACTGCGGTGATAATTCAGCCCCATACAGCCGAATCCCAGCGCCGAAACCGTCATTGCCGCCGGGCCCGTTCCCAATGTTCTTTGTCCGGTTACTTTCAAATCGCCGGTTATCAGATTGCTTGTGTTACTGGCGTCGGGCGCGTTTGTCTGCGAATGTGCTTTTTTGACAATCGGCGGCAATACAGCCATGGCCGTCATTGCCGTCGCGGCTTTTAAAAAAGAACGTCTGTTTGTTTCTGGTAATTTCGTCATGTTTTTTTCCTGGTCCGGGGGTGATACACGTGCGGCTTAAACGGCTGCGGACGCGCGACGCGCCTTTGTCCGTTAAAGCCTTCATTCGCTGTTATTGTACGAAAGCCGTTCGGCGGAATCTAATACCGTTTTTTTATGAAAGGATAAATTTTATTTATAGTTTTCGGCTTCTGTTCCCAGCAGCGTTTGTATGTTTTCCCGACGCCATTGCAGGACGGGTTTAACTTGTTTTTTATTTGTTTTCAAATAAGACAGCCAATAAACCGCCGAAACGGATTGGTCCGTCAGCGGGATAATAACGCGGCTGCCGCCGTCGTACCGGTACAGGTGTACCAAACGGGTTGTAAAAGTCAGGACTTTTTTGTGTTCCAGCATTTGCCGGAAAACGAAATAATCCGTGTAAACCGTTACCGAAGGCAATGTTTCCAGCCAGTCCAGAAAAGGCTGTATTTTGCGTTCATAAGCGCCGTAAATGCGGTAAGCGATTATTTCCCTGTCCTGATGATGGCGCAGACAGACGGCGGTTTCCCACGCCAGCGGGTCGTCGTCCGGCACGGAAAGCATTAATTCTTCTTTTGCAAAGGGAATACTGATGACGTCGGGGTGTTTTAATTATTCCAGCGAAACGACGGCGTCATATTTGCGCGACAACAAATCGCCTGAAATATGCGTGTCATCGGGCGGGATTTCGGATAATATATTTAATTCCGGCCAGGCTTTCTGTAATAAAGGAACGGAAAACCGCATCGGTCCCGCGTCACAAAACCCCAAAAACAGGGAATTGCTTTTTCCGTCGTTCCGGCAAAAGGCGCTTTTCATTTTTTCCGCCCGTTCCAGAACGGCGCAAGCGTGAACGAAGGCTTTTTTCCCCGCTTCATTTAAAAAAAGTTTGTTTTTTCTGCGTTCGAAAAGTTGTACGCCCAGCTCTGTTTCCAGTCTTTTCAGCGAACTGCTTAAAGCGGGCTGTGAAATGTGCAGCCGTTCCGCCGCTTCAGTCATCGTTTTAGATTCCGCAAGAACTTTGAACTGAAATAACTGGGTTAATTCCATGCTTTCTGATTATAATTAAACTTTATAAT
>JAJXEL010000130.1 GCA_021639925.1 Alphaproteobacteria bacterium
CTATACTGTTTTTTCACAGAATATAAAGTATTTTTTTGGCATGAAAAAAAGGACGGTTTCGTTTTTCCGTCCTTTCGGAAAATTTGTTTTGCCGGCTTATTTATTTTTTGCCCTGGCCAGCAGTTCGGCCTCTTTTTCGATAATCGCCATCATGTGTTTCAGCGCCGCGTAATAATCGCCGCCCAAAATGTCTTTGTTCAGTTCGTCTATGGCGGGGGCAAAGCTGGGGGCGGCCTGCACGATTTCGTTAATACGCGCAAAGTATTCCGGGTGCAGGATTTTGGGATCCTTCGCCAGATACATTTCCTGCAAAACGTAATAAACTTTTTTGCACGGCGTGTCGGCTTCCTTTTCCGTCAGAACATATTTTTCGCGTAAAATAGGGACGTTGCCTTCGATAAACAGCTTGACGCGTTCTTTGTCGTTTGTGATCAGCGCGTTGCCGACAATCAGGCGTTCGCCGGGCTTTAATTCTATTTTTAACGGCATTCCGGTTCCTTTTTAAAAGAGTGACAAAACACTTGAATCGGCTTCCAGTGTAATACTGATTACCTGATTTACCAATTGTTTTTGCGTCTCGATCGCCAAAAGTTCGGCGGATACGGCGTTTAAATCGGCGCCCGTCAGTTTTTCCGCGCCGGAAAGACTGGTGTTTGACATTGCTTCCAGAAACGTTTCGCGCGACTGAACCATATAGGACGCGCGTTCAAATTTGTCCGCCGCCCGCTGCGCCAGAGTAAACGCGGATTCAATGGCGTCAAAAGCGGCCTGAATGTCTTCTTCGTTTTCCCAGTTGTTGACGGCGGCGGCCAGTCCCAGAGAATCCGTATCCATTTTAACCCCGTTGACGGTGCGGAAGCTGGACGCTTTTTCGTCAAATACGGCGCGGATCGAATCTCCTTCCAGCAGGTTCAGACCGTTAAAGGAGCTGTCGGCGACGATGTTATTAATCTGTTTTAAGATTTCATTGAACTGGTCGGCATAGGTTTTGGCCGTGTTCATTCCCCCGTCGTCATACCCGTTGATGCCGAAAGACGACGCCGTTTCGCCGGTCAGGTCGGCAATTGCCAGGTTATCGCCGTAAACGGACGATACCTGGAAATATCCGTCGGAATTAACGTTTGCCGATATGCCGTCGATGTCGGAAAACGCCTGCGCCAGGTCATAAACTGTCCAGTCGTCCCCAATGGTGATTTTGTGGGTTTCGCTTAAATCAAAACCGAATACCTCGGCCAGGTCGCCGTCCAGCATGATCGCGCTGCGGTCCGTTGTCGTCAGCGTCAGTTTCTGGTCTTTGATTTCATATGAAAAATTTTCAATCTGATATTGTTCTGAAATCTGGCCGAAAAAGTCTGTGATTTTCATGTCTTCGTCAATGACTTTCAGCGTGACCCAGTCGTTTTCGCCGACCTTGATTTTAAATTCTTCGCCTTTGACGATATCCAGGTCTGCCAAAGTCATGTCTTTGTTCATCAGGATATCGGATTCCATTTTGTCCGCATCGCCCGTGCGCAGTAAAATTTCATCGCCCGCCTTGACGTTCGGCAGATCGGAAAGTTTTTCTTCGTCCCGCGTCGTAAAGTTTTTCCCGGTCAGAACGGATAAATAAGCCTGGCCGTCCAAAGCCGAATTGGCCGCCGCTTTGGCCTGAGACAACAGATCCGTAATCGCGTCGATCGATTTGCTGGTCGTATCCAGGGTAGATACGATGTTGGACAGGCCGTCTAAAACGCTTTGCAATCCTTCCGCCCGTTCGGTCAGGCGCATGTCCTTGAAATACAGCGTTGAATTATCATATGAAGTATTGACGATTTTTCCCGTTGTCAGGGCCACGGAATTTTTGTCGTACATTGATGTCAGCGCTTTGGACTGCGACAGCGACGTCAAAATGGACGACGACGTCGGAATTGAAAGGTTATAGGGCATTGTTTTCATTATAATTCTCCTTTTCCCTGTCGAAAGGAAATGATTCCATTTTGTTCAGAATAACATAAAAAGTGTTTTCAGAAAACAGAAAAAATATAATTTTTTCAATGTATTAGTAGGCAAAATTTGCCTACCGCCCTTTATCGTTCCGGCCGGATTGTCCTGACGCTGACGTCTACGGCGATCGTATGCGTGCCTCCGCCGGTCATAATGCCTTTGACAGGGCTCATATCGTCAAAATCCCGTCCCCAGCCGACGGTCAGGTGTTCGGAACGCATATACATATTGTTTGTCGGATCCAGATCAACCCAGCCGAATGAAGGAACGTATACGGAAAACCAGGCGTGCGAAGCGTCGCCGCCGATCATTTCTATTTCTCCTTTTTGTTCGGCTTCGGCGGCCCGGCGGGTGCGGATATAACCGCTGACATAGCGGGTGGCCAGTCCGAAACTGCGCAGGCAGGCGATGCCGACGTGGGCGAAATCCTGGCAGACGCCGCGTTTCATCGCCAGTGTTTCATTGATCGGCGTCGCTATGCTGGTCGCCGAAGAATCGTAAGTAAAATCCCGATAGATCCGCCGCATGATTTCTTCGGCGGATTCCAAAACGGGGCGTCCGGGGGTAAAGGACGGGGCGGCGTAAGCTTTGATTTCCGCGCTTAAGGGAACAAAGCAGGACGGGGCGGTCATTTCGCCGGCGGCCAACAGTTCGGGCGTATTTGGAAACGACAGCAAAGCCTTTGTTTCTTCCCAGGACGGCGTTTGGGCCGGATCGGGATAAACGGGCGGCGTTATTTGCGCGGTAAAATCGGAAACGATCGTCATTTCATTATGCGGCGTTTCGGCGATCAGAAAAGTTGACGTGTTGCCGAACGTATCGGTTTCGTCGGACTGAAAGGACGGTTCCGGCGTCATTGTTATACTCCGGGACAAAATGTGCTGATACGGCGTTTCGCGCGGTTTTAAACGGGCTATGTGGTGCGACAGCGTGACGGGGACGCTGTATCCGTAAACGGTTTTATGGCAGACGCGGTAAGTAACGGTCATTTTATTTTTCCTTTGTTATAGGCCGGCCCCTGCCGCGTTGGCGCCGCGTGAACAAAGCAGGACAGGGTCAGCGTGTCGGAAAATTCCTGCAATTTGAAACGCAGATCGTTTAACAAAGCGCTGAAAGCCGGATTGACGGCGACAGTTTCGTTTAATGTCCGGGCCAGGCCGGCCAGATTCATAACGTCCGTTTTCCGGATCCGGCCGACGATGTCTTCCAGTATCAGCAATTCTTTTGAAAACAGTTCCGGCAGGCGGCTTTCTTTTTCCAAAACGGAGATGTTCTGGCGCAGTTTTAATATCTGATAAATCAGGGCCCGCGGGTTGCCGTCGTCACAGACTAACAGGTCGAATACCAGCGGCACGGTCGGAACCGCCATGTAACGCGCGCGGTAAGTCATACGGCTGTCAGACGTTTCCAGCAGTGTTTCCAGCGAAGCGTTAAAGCCGTTGTTTGCACAAAAATCAATGCCGGACAGCAGGTTTAAAATCTGCATGCCTCTTTCCAGCCTTCTTCCGATTTCCAGAAAACGCCAGCTGTGCTCGCGCGTCATGTCTTCGCGGATTAATCCGCTCAGCGCGTTTTGACGCAGGATTATCCCGTTTAATCTGTTCAGAAAAATCTGGCAGTTTGCCGTTTGTTCGGGTAAAAGCGGCAGCAGCCGGGTAAACAGTTCCCACGTGTCCATGGATAACCGGTCGTGCAGCAGGTCGGCCATTTCTTTTAAGCGGGAAAACAAAAAATACAGGCCGAAGCCGTAGTCGGGCGACGCGGCGATCTTTTTTAATTCGTCCAAAGTTTCTTTTTGGATTTCGGGATCCCGGTAATTTTTAAAGGGCAAGTGCCCCGTTAATGCCAGGACGCTCATTAATGTTGCGACGTCGTCGGGTTCCGGAATTTCGGGACCTTCCGTCGCGCGTTCCACCGCGACCCGCAGCAGACGGGCAAGCTGTTCGCTGCGTTCCAGATTGCGTCCCAGCCAAAACATGTTGTCCGCGATCCGCGAAGTCAATTCAAACGTCGTCCGCGCCGGTTTTGTTTCCAAAGCCGTTTTAATTTGTTCGGCGGCGCTGTCTTTTCGCCGCCGGTCCGCCGTTTCAACCCAGATATCCCGCAGGCTGGGGGCGTCGGTCTGCGTAAACGCCAGTCCGCCGTTTAAAATCCGGTACGATCCGTTTTCATAAATCAGATGAAAACGCAGCCGCGCGCGCGCCGGCGCCAGTCCGCCGTTTTGCAAAACGGGAGTCAGCGACGCGTTGATTTTTTCCTGCGCGACAAAATTTCCCGGGTTGTTTTCAATATCGTCTCTGGACGGGTGAACTTTCCGGCCGGTTATGTCGTATATTTTTAATTCGGACAAATGATCCAGGACATATTGTTTTTCCTTTTCCTGCCCGCACCACCAGGCCGCGACGCTGGGCAGCAGCAGGTCATTATTGTTAAAATAACGGTTGATCCCGTGAATAAACGCCCGCAGCGCCGGTATTTCCGCCAGCCCCGTCCCCAAAGGATTAACCAGGGCGACGTTTCCTTTGCGCACTACCTGCGTCAGACCGGCAACGCCGAAGAGGGACGATCCCTTTAATTCCAAAGGATCGCATAACTGATCGTCAATACGGCGCAGGATAACGTCGACAGGTTTCAGCCCGTCAATGTTTTTTAAATAAACACGGTCGCCGCGGACGGTTAAATCGGCCGGATCGATCGCGCTGATGCCCAGGCTGCGGGCAAAGAAGACTTCTTCGAAGGACAGCTTTTTTTTAATTGCGCCGCTTAAAAGGACGATCAGGGGAATTTTGGTTTTGTCCCGTTTCGGCGCGCAGGCGAACAGGTGGCGGCGCATGGCTTCAAAAAAATCGAAAATGCGCGCAGGGGCGGCTTTGGCGTAAATATCGGGCATGACCCGCGATAAAACCAGCCGGTTTTTAATCGCCAGGCCGACGCCTTCCGGCGTTTGCGTTTTATCGGCGACAACCCAAAACCGTCCGTCGGGGGCGCGTTCCAGATCGACGGCATATTCCTGTAAAAAAACGCCGCCGGCCGGTTTGATGTTTTTCAGGGCGGGCAGATAAGCCGGATTGGAAAAAATAACCTGCGGCGGCAGGATACCGTTCATAATCAGGTTTTGTCCGCCGTATAAATCGCCGAGAATCCGGTTAAACAATTCCGCGCGCTGAATCAATCCGGCCGATATGGTTTTGAAATCATCGCCGGACAGAATAAAGGGAATGACGCCGTGCGCGGCTGATGATTGTCCGGAACCGCCGGCCGGTATGTCGGCGCTCATTAACCGGGCGGCCTGTTCTTCATAAGCGGGGAATTTGTTTTCCCCGTTCCGGCAGGCTGTCTGAAAAAAAGTCCGCCAATGCGGGCGGATTTCGCCGCCGGGAGCAATTAATTCGTTATATCCGCCTGTTTTGCAGACCGTCGGGTAGGAAAAAGGAAAAGGCATCAGTCAGCGTCCTGTTGTTTTTTATTTGTTTTTAAGACAAAAAAAATAAAAGGACGTTAAAATTATTTTCGTTTTCAGTTTTTTATGAAAGAAATAATC
>JAJXEL010000131.1:0-3436 GCA_021639925.1 Alphaproteobacteria bacterium
GTGATGAAATCGCTTATTTCGGCCAGGGGGTCGGCGTTGATACGGAAAGCCAGCTGTGCCAGATGCTTTCTTTGGTTCAACATATCAGTAATTCCGCCGCGTCAATGACAAAGGAAATCAAAGAACGTTTTTCGGCCTGCAAAGACCATCTGTTTTCTTTGACCGAACAGCTGCAGACGATCGAAACCGATGCCGCCGAAGCACGGGAAAAAACGGCGGAAGGCACTTTGACTCATTTATTGGAACAGGTCCGGTCCGTATCGGATTCTTTTTCCATATGCTTTTCGCTGGCCGATGAAATGCAGGAATTGTTGAAAAAGCAAACGGTATCGGCAGATTCGGCGGCCGAACAGCTCGAACAGATGCGCAGTTTTGTTTCCGGTCTGATAAATTGGACGCAGGCGGCGGCAGAGCTGACGGATATGATTCGTTCTTCTTCCGCAGAAACAAAGATTTTGGCGCTGAACGCTTCCATTGAGGCCGCGAAAGCCGGGGAAAAAGCCAAAGCTTTCGGATCGGTTTCCCTGGATATGCGCCACAGAACGCATAAAACGGCTGAAGCGGCAGAGCATTTATCCGTTCATCTGGCCGGCGTTCAAAAAGAAACCGCCCGTTTCGCCGAAACAATGAACGCCGCCGTGACGCAGGTTGATACGCTGCGCCGTTCCGTTCAGGCTTTTCTGCCGGTACAGGATAATCAGGTCGGCCATATCCAGACTGTCTTCGGGCTGGCGGAAACGGTTAAAACAAGTATGGAAAAATATATCGCCGAAAACGAAATCGTGCGCCGGATTCTGTCGGCTTTGCCCGGCATGGCCGCGCGGACCGAAGAAGTGCCGCCGCTGTTGGAAACGCAGATTGTTCAGGCGGAACAGCTGCTGGATACGTTTAATTCTTCTTTGCCGACGTACGAAGAAGATAAAGAAAACGGGGAAATCTAGAAAAATCAGGTTTTTCGGGCTTGTTTGTCCGTAGGAAAAACGGCTGTGAAAAAATCCGTCAATGGACGGGCGTATCTGTCGCCATACGTCCGACGTTGCTGATCATCTGGTCCAAAATCGTCAGGGATTCTTCGTTTGTCTGCGTTTTTGCCGCGGCAGGGACGATCATGCGGCCGTCCGCCAATGTTTTGGTTTCGATTTCCCGCAATATTCCGTCGCGGCTGAATTTTAAAACCGTAACCGTTCTTTGCGTTTCTTTGGGCTTGAAAAAAGCCATTCGTTCCTGCTGGGAATGGATATATATCCAGTCTTCGCTGTCAAAAACGGCGCGCGAAGACGGGGATCCCAGTTTTTCCTGAACTTCCGCGTATGACGTTTTTCCTGTTTGCAGGGAAGCCAGAGCCTCCGGATCCAAAGCGTCGCCGTGCGTGTCTATCATCGGCGCGCAGGCCGGCAGAGCCAGAAAAAAAACGCCGGCGGCAGACAGTCGAAAAGGGATCATGCGTAAAACCATATTTTATTTAAACGATAAAGCGTGTATAGAATAACTGAAAAGTAACTTGAAAGAAAGCGTTATGAAAAAAATATCCCCTGAATTTTCGTATATCGTTGACGTCCGCCAGATTCCCGGCGCCGGCCTGACGCTGGATTTACGGGCCGACGAAGCGCAGCGACGGGCTTTGGCCGGCAGATTCGGCATTCCGTCGGTCAAATCTTTGTCAGCCCGTATCGTATTGTCAAAAATCAATAAAGACCGTGTCCGCGTGAACGGCGATTTTAAAGCGGAAGTCGAACAGATTTGCGTCATTACTCTGGAACCGTTTGACCAACAGGTCCGCGATCATTTCAGCGTCGTTTTTTCCCAGGAATCGGATCCGTCTTTGAAATTAAACGAAATTGATTTGAACATGGACGAAGATGATGACGTTGAATTTTTGGAAAACGGAAAAATTGACGTCGGAGAGCTGACTTCCGAATATCTTTCTTTGGCTTTGGATCCGTTTCCTCATGCTCCCGACGCCGTTTTTCACTCCGAATCCGACGCAGAAATGCAAAAAAATGCGTTCAGCGTGCTGGAAAAGCTGAAGTTTAAATAAAATTGCCTTGAAGTTTAGTAAAATTTTTTATATGACAGAGGTCTGATGTTTTCAGTTTTGAACTGAAAGCAAAGACTAACAGTTTTAAGAGAGTTAAAAAAATGGCAACACCTCGTAGTAAAAAATCGAAATCCGCGCGTGATATGCGTCGTTCCCATTTAGCGCTGAAATCAAACGCCGTCATGGAATGTCCGAATTGCGGCGAAATCAAACGTCCTCATAACGTTTGCCCCAGCTGCGGCAGCTATAACGGTAAGGAAGTGGTTACCCAAAAAGCTGATAATAAAGCTGAAGAATAAAGCTTTGCCTTGAGGATATAAAGTGGAAAGCTCTTCCCTTATCATAGCCATTGACGCTATGGGCGGCGATAATGCTCCTGACAGTGTTATCGCCGGTGTAAAGTCGGCAGAACAGAAACATTCTGACGTGCGGTTTTTAATATTCGGCGATGAAGCAAAAGTCCGTCCGTTTATGGATAAATACCGCCTGGATCCGAATCGTTATGAATTTATTCACACGCCGGATTATGTCGCATCTGATGAAAAACCGTCGACGGCTGTCCGTTCCGGGCGTAATTCCAGCATGTGGCTGGCAATTGACGCCGTGAAAAAAGGAAAAGCTTCCGCTGTTGTCAGCTCCGGAAACACCGGGGCGCTGATGGCGTTTTCAAAGCTGGTTTTGGGCACGATGCCGGGAATACATCGTCCGGCGATCGTAACTATTCTGCCGACTCGCAAAAGCGAATGCGTTGTGTTGGATCTGGGGGCTAACGCGGAATGCAGCGCCCGCAATCTGGTTGAATTCGCCATTATGGGCGAAGCCTACTGCCGGGCCGTTTTAAAACGTGAAAACCCGACAATCGGATTGCTGAATATCGGGTCCGAAGACATCAAAGGACGCGACGAAATCAGGCAGGCCGCCCAGATTTTGCGTGATTCTCCGTTATCGGAAGAATTTAAAGGGTTTGTTGAATCCGACGATATCGCTTTGGGAACCGTTGATGTGTTTGTCACGGATGGCTTTACGGGCAATATCGCTTTAAAAGCGATTGAAGGAACGGCGCGGCTGATGGTTAATCTGCTCAAAGACGTTTCTGCCAGAAGTTTTATGTCGAAACTGGGCTTTCTGCTGGCTTTGCCATCGTTAAAACGCCTAAAAAAAAGAATGGATCCCGGGCGTTATAACGGCGCTATGCTGGTCGGATTAAAAGGCATTTCAATCAAAAGCCACGGCGGGGCCGACGCTTTCGGTTTCGCCAATGCGGTCAATGTCGCGATTGACACCGTACGCAATGATTTGGTCGGAAATATCGCAAAACAGTTGACTTCTGTTCAATTTTTAGATGAGGAAAAAGAAAAATGACACTTGTTGAGCTTAACAATCTTCGCTACATAGAAA
>JAJXEL010000131.1:3446-5506 GCA_021639925.1 Alphaproteobacteria bacterium
CGTATTATCGGTATTGGTTCTTTTTTGCCCGAACATATCAGCACTAACGACGATATGGCAAAAATTGTCGATACCAGCGATGAATGGATTGTGGAAAGAACCGGGATCCGTGTGCGTCATTTCGCCGATGAAAATATGTCGTCTTCCGTTATGGCGGTCAAAGCGGCACAGCAGGCTTTGGCCAATGCCGGCGTGACGGGCGATGATCTGGATCTGATTGTGCTGGCGACTGTTACGCCGGACAAGACTTTCCCGGCGACGGCTGTTTATGTTCAGGCGGCTTTGGGCATGAAACACGGCTGCGCCTTTGATGTTGTCGCCGCATGTTCGGGATTTTTATATGCTTTGCGCATGGCCGATAATATGATCCGTCTGGGACAGGTTAAAACGGCTTTGGTCGTCGGTGTGGAAACGCTGTCTAAAATTACGGATTTTAAAGACCGTAATACATGCGTTTTATTCGGCGACGGCGCGGGGTGTGTCGTTTTGCGCGCCGAAGAAGGCAAAGGAACGCCGGCTGACCGCGGCGTATTGGATACGCTGATTTATTCTGACGGTTCTTATGCGCCTGATTTGTGTTCCACGGGCGGCCCGTCGACAAACCATGAAGTCGGTTATATTACGATGAACGGCCGTGAAGTATTTCGTCATGCCGCCGTTAATATGGCCGAGGTTTCTCAGGAAATTCTGGATAAAAACGGCGTTGCCCTGGACGATGTTGACTGGCTGGTGCCGCATCAGGCCAATATCCGTATTTTGGAAGCGACGGCCAAACGGTTGGGTATTCCGATGGAAAAAGTAATTTCAACCGTTGATTTGCACGCCAATACTTCTGCGGCTTCAATTCCTTTGGCTTTGGCCGAAGGCGTTAAAAACGGAAAAATTAAAGAAGGACAACTTTTATTGCTGCCCGGTATGGGGGCCGGCTTTACGTGGGGGGCGAGCCTGATTCGTCTTTGATTTTTCAGAGTTTCCCTTGGAAAATCAATAAAACCTTGAAAAACTGGTAGAAATTTCTTACCCTGATAAGTGTTGTGGTAAGGGAGATGTTTTTTATGTCAGATACAGAGGATAAAAATATTACGCGTGCCGAACTGGCGGAAGCTGTTTATCACGAAGTAGGTTTATCATTGAATGAATCCGCAAAACTGTTGGACCAGGTGCTGGAAGAAATTTCCAAAGTTCTGGAAAAAGGGGAAACAGTAAAACTGTCTTCTTTCGGTTCTTTTGCCGTACGCAATAAAAAAATGCGCATGGGACGCAATCCGAAAACAGGGGTGGACGTTCCGATTTTGCCGCGCCGTATTTTGTCTTTTCACCCGTCGCATATTTTGAAAAAACAGGTTAACGAGCAAAAATAAAAACGATGGAAGAAGAAACGGAAAATGCCGATCTGTTCGATAAGAAAGCGGCCAGGGCTTTTCGGACAATTACAGAAGTATCGGCAGAATTGAATGTTCCCGCGCATGTGTTGCGTTTCTGGGAAAAAAAGTTTTCCGAAGTCGCGCCCGTCCAGCGTGTCGGGGGGCGGCGTTATTATCGCCCGGAAGATATCGCTTTATTAAAAAAGATTGAATATCTGCTGCATAAAGAAGGATATACGATCAAAGGGGTTCAGAAATTGCTCAAAGACGGGACAATCAATGCCGTTGTTGAAAACAGGCAAAACGGCGGCGGGCAGGAAAATCCGGCCGCAGCCCGGATTGACGAAGACGGACAGCCTGTGGAACCTAAGCCGGAACTGGACAGCGTGATCGCCGAGCTGGAGGAAATCAGCGCTCTTTTGAAAAAGGCAATTTAGTAAATAAATAGACTTGCATTTCTAAAACAGGCGTATTATAGTCCCTCTAAATTGTCGGAGCGTGGCGCAGTCTGGTAGCGCACTTGTATGGGGTGCAAGGGGTCCCGAGTTCGAATCTCGGCGCTCCGACCATTAAAAAAACAGCCTTTCGGGGCTGTTTTTTTGTATAAAGAAGCTCCGCGTAGACGCGAGGTTCCAAAAAGCTGTAGCGCGCAAGATGGTTTTAACTGAGGCGCAAAATAGTTTTAACTTTTTTATG
>JAJXEL010000132.1 GCA_021639925.1 Alphaproteobacteria bacterium
TCTTATCACAGCCTAAAAAAAAAGAAAAGCCGTCTTTTGATTCTTGCAAAAAGAACAAGAGTTTTCTAACCTGGCTGAGATACTGTTTCACGCAAAGGCCGTCCATGCTGATTGAACTTGCCCATTATACGATTATATTCGCCCTGACCGCCGTCGGACTGCAGGCTTTGCTGCTGGCGCCGACATTGTGGTCCAGCGGTTCCGCCGTTGCGATCAGGCTGGGATTCAGGGGTGCCTGTTTTACTTCGGCGTTGTTGCTGTTCGCTTTTTTTGTGTTGCTCTACAGCTTTGCCGTCCACGATTTTTCTTTGGTCGTTGTTTTCGAAACCTTTGATTCGCAAAGCAGCCTGTTTTATGCCTTGCAGGCTTTTTGTTCTTCGCGCGAAGGGTTTTTCTTTACTTTTATTATCGTCCTGTCCGTTTTTACCCTGATCGGCTTTTCCAAAAAAGACCTGGCGACTTATCAGGAAAGGGGGCGCTATTTATTCGCCGCCGGATTTTTGATCTTTTTCCTGCTGGCTTTGATGCTGGCGACGGCGGATCCGTTCGTCAGAATCGAAGAACCGCCGTTTGAAGGCGCCGGTTTTAATCCGGAATGGCGGCCGCCCCATAAAACGTTGGAGCTGTTATTTATTTTTGCGTCTTATGCGGCCTTGACCGTATCGTTTATCAAAACGATCAGCATGTATTCCAAAGGGCGCCAGTTCGTTATACCCGCGCTGCGCGGTTGCCTGTTCGCGCTGGCGTGTCTGGTCTGCGCGCTGGGTTCAAAGCTGATGACGGGATTTACAACGGCGGAAAACGGCGTTTTATGGCAGTGGACGCCCGACAACTCTCTGCTTTTGTCCGTTTTCATACTGACGGCGGGACAAGCGGTTTTGTTGTTTTTCTGTCGGTATTCCCGCGTTTTTACGAACTGGATCATTGT
Source organism: Alphaproteobacteria bacterium (assembly GCA_021639925.1). Taxonomy (GTDB): domain Bacteria; phylum Pseudomonadota; class Alphaproteobacteria; order CAAGCB01; family CAG-977; genus UBA11549. Next base: position 929 of record JAJXEL010000132.1, read on the forward strand.
GTTCGCCACATTGGGATTGGCTTTTTTCAGCGCCGATTTTTTCGCGGCCGAATACCGGTTGTTTTCTTTGTCCGCAGATGAAGTGTATTTCCCCAACCCCGTCACGGCTTTGTGTGCCTTTGCGGGAACAAGCTGCTTTTTCCTGTTCCTCTGTTCGGCAATGATCAAACGGTCTTTGCCGGAAAATAATTTCTTCGTCTTTTCGCGCGAAAGCTTTATCGGTTTAGCCGCCGCCGCTTTGCTGGCCGCCGGATTCAGCATCGGGGCTTTGTCGCTGCTGCCGACGCTGTTTATGTTTCTGCCCGATCTGCCGCTGCGTTTACTGCCGGCTCTATTTAAAGAGATTTTAACGACGGCCGGTATTGCTTTTACTTTCTTTTTCTTCCTGGCCTTTAAAAAACGGTCGCTGGGAAAAGGGTGGGTCAAAACCGACTGGAAAACGGATCTGTGGTTCTGGGGCGTTGCTTTGACGGGCATTTGTTTCTGTCTGTTGAAAGTCAATAACGGTTTGCGGATCGTTTTGTCTTTTCTGCCGGCCGTTTTAATCCTGAATGCATTTTTGACGGCCAAACCCTTTAAAATCCCCGCGTCGTTTTCCGGCGTGCCGGAAATGTTAAAAAATACCGGCGCTTTAACATACGGCCTGTTTTTTAACGCGGCAGGAATTCTGATCTTTTCCGCAGCATTGGCTTACTGTGTTTTTAACGGCGCCGACACGTCTGCGACGGCGTCGATCACAGAAACGTCAAAAACGCTTTTGCCCTGCCGGATTGAAGAACTGTCCGGCAAAACGGCCGCCGGCGCCGCACAGTATCGGCTGGTTTGCGCAGACGACACCGGAACAGACGCCGCCGGATTATTAAGCGGCAAACCCGTTTTCCAATGGCAGGAAAAAAAGCTGGACGTTAAATTGCTGCAAACCGGCCGGTTTACATTCCGTCTGATCACAGCCGAACAAACGCAGGAAGATCTGCTGACGGTACGCGCGGCGGAATATCCCCTTTTGCCGCTGGCCGGGGCGGGATTGTTTCTGATATGCCTGGGGCTGGCGTTTTTAATCTTTTCAACACGGAAGGAACAAACGTTATGAAATGGTACGGATTTTTACTGATTTTTATAGCGGCCTCCGTGTTTTCCAATTTTATGTATACGGTACGGCTGGATTTTACCGTGGAAAATACACTGGTGAAACAAACCTTTCCGTTGCCGGAAGGACAGCTGCAGCTGTTGGACCGCCCCGAAAACCGTATTTTATCCGCGCAAACGATGCCCAAACAGCCTTTGATTCTGTTTTTTTTCGCTTCCTGGTGTCGTCCGTGCATGATTGAAATTCCGACGCTGGTGAAATTATCCGTCAGAAAAGATGTGCCTTTTATCGGCGTTGCCGCGCGCGACAAACCTGAAAAAATCCGGGATTTGCTGAAAAAAACGGGAGATCCGTTCCAAATGATCGCGCTGGATCCCGAAATCGCATGGACGAAACAAATGAATGCCAACAAATTGCCGACGGCTTTTATCGTCAATGCGAAAGGCGAAGTCGTCGCCCAAATTAAAGGATTGATGACTGAAGAATTTTATTTGCAGACGGTTCTGCCTTTTTTACAGGAGCTGAAAAATGAAAAACCTCTTTAATTTTTTAGCCGTTTTTTTATTGTTTGCCGCACCGGCAACGGCAGATGACGCGGCTTCCGTCGAAACGGAGGCTTTAGAAATTGCAGACCGTCTGCGGTGCCTGGTTTGTTCCGATGAAAATATCGAAGCGGCCAATGACGAAACGGCCGAAGACATGCGTTTTTTTATCCGCAAACATCTGACGGACGGAAAAGCGCAGGATCTGGTCGTTCATTTGCTGCTGGCGCAATACGGCGACATGATTTCCCTGGAAGACGCACCGGCGCCGACAGCCGAAAACGAAGAAACATTTACCCTTGTTTCTTCGACGCTTTGGTTTGCCGCAATGGCTTTTTATATTTTCCGGCGTTCAAAAAACTATACTGCTTAAGGACAAACGCATGATTTTATTTTTGACGGCCCTGCTGCTGCTGACAATCGGCGCTTTAAGTCTGTTTATTTTTCCCATTCTGCCTTTGCGCCGCGGGCACGGACAGTCCAGAACGGGCAAGCTGGTCTATATTTGTTTTGTCTTTTTCCTTTTTGCCGTTCTGGTTCCCGCTTTGTACGGCCGGCAGGGAAAAATGCTGATGCCGGATTATCCTTTGGCCGGCAGAGATACGCTGGAAGCCGAAACCCAAACCCGCAGTATGGCCCGCGTCAGACGTCTGGAACGTTACCTGGCCGCCAACCCCGATGACGGCATTGTCTGGGAACAGCTGGCGCAGACATACCGCAGCGCCGGTTATTATGACGAAGCGGCGACGGCTTACCGCAACGCGATCGAATGGGGAATCCCGCAGGATATTTCCAACTGGCACGCTTTGGCGGAAACGTTGATCCAGGCCAACAACGGCCGGATTACGGGCGAAGCGCAAAAAGCGCTGGAAAACGTTTTGCGTTACCGCCCCGACGATCCGAAAGCCATCTATTTCCTCGGACTGGCCCGGATTCAAAACCAGGAACCGCAAAAAGCGCTGGCTTTATGGCGTTATCTGGAACAAATTCTGTCGGCGGAAGATCCCTGGCTGACGGTTATTCACGAACGAATCGCCGGCTTGCAAGAAACGCTGCGGCTGGATCCGCGCGCCGTAAAACCGCAGGCCCCCGTTTTATAAATCAAACGCCGGCGCCGGCTGTCGGCAAAGAAGCATTCAGCGTATTTTCCTGACGCAGGACGGCGGCTGTTTCACGGATACGGTCTTCATCACCGTCCAGGCTTAAAATCGTCGCCGCCGCCAGACGGATACCGCATTCCTGAGTTTCGGAAATAACCCCCGTCGCCCCCAGACGCACCAGTTCCCCCCAGCGGGTATCATCGTTGCAGCGGATAAAAACGGGAATTGTCGAAGAAACTTCCCGGACCGCCTGCAAAACGCGGATCGCCGACGGCAGACCGCTGATGCAGATCATAACGGCTTTGGCCTTAGAGATGTTGGCGGCTTCCAAAATACGGACATTTCCGGCATTTCCAAACAAATAATCCCTGTTATTCTGTTTGGCCCGTTCAATATGCGGCACGTCCGTATCCATGACCAAAAAAGGCACTTCGTTGCGCGCCAACATTCGCGCGGCCGCCTGGCCGACACGGCCGTAACCGATTAAAAGGACATGGTTTTCCATTTCCTTTTCTTCTTCAATATCATCGGGTGCCGCTTCATTTTTCGCCGCGTCTTCCGCCGCACGTTTTTTATCCAGCACTTTTAAAACAAAGGAGCTGACAAAAGGCGTCAAAGACATGGACAAAGCGATGACAACCTGCAGCAAAGAAGACGTCTGGACGCTCATCAAATGAAAGTTCTGTGCCGCCAGGTTAAACACGACAAACCCGAATTCCCCGGCCTGACACAAAAAGACTGACGACGTCGCAGCGCCGTTGTGATTTACCTTCATTCTGCGTTCAATAACGTACAGGACAAAGAATTTAACAACCATCACGCCGACCGTCAGCAATAAAATCTGAATAATATGCGTCCACGCGTAATGAATATCGATCATCATTCCTACGGACAGGAAGAAAATCCCCAAAAGCATACCACTGAACGACGCGATTTCCGCTTCGACTTCGTGGCCGAAGTCCGTTTCGGCGATCAGCATGCCCGCCAGGAAAGCCCCCAGAGAAATCGACAGCCCCGCCATATTTGTCGCCCAGGCCGTTGCCAAAAAGGTAAAAAAGGTCACCGCCGTAAAAGCTTCCGAATTTTTCGTCGAAACAACGATTCGGAACAACGGTTTGACTACCATGCGCCCGATCACCATAATCAGCGTCACCGCCCCGATCGCCTGGGTAAACGCCTGCCCCAAATTGCCGATTGCCGTCGTATCCGTCTGCGCCATACGGGGCAACAAAACCATGATCGGGATAACGGCCAGATCCTGCATTAATAAAATGCCGACGGTCGCGCGGCCGGCGCCCGTATGTATTTCGCCGCGTTCCTGCATCAGGCGCAGAGCAATCGCCGTCGACGACATGGCCAGCCCCAGCCCGATAATAATCGCTTCGTTCAGCGTTTTATGCATCAGAAAAGCCGCGCCGCCCAAAACAACCGCCGTCGCCAACAACTGCACCAAACCGAAACCGAAAATATACAGCCGCATCGCCTTGAAACGGTGGAAAGACAAATCCAGCCCGATCGTAAACATCAAAAACAGCAGCCCCAGTTCCCCGATATTTTCGGTAACGTGCGTATCCTTAATCAATCCCAGCATATGCGGGCCAAGAACAATCCCCGCCACGATAAACGCCAGCAGCGGATTGACCTTTAACCGGTAAAAAATCGGGATAAAGATAACGACCGCGGCCAAAAAGGCCAATAGTTCCCAAACCTGATCACCACTCATTGTTTTTTGTCCCCGGCTGTTTACCCG
>JAJXEL010000133.1 GCA_021639925.1 Alphaproteobacteria bacterium
AAAAAATCTTCTTTGGAAGCGGCCGGTTGCCCCAAAATAAAACAAGATCTTAATGCGGCTCCGTTATCGCAGAAATCGGGCTTTCAATTGAAAAAAGCGTTTTTTAAAAAAGAAAAAAACGGAGAAGCCAATCTGTTCATTATTTTGGATATTCCTGTATTTGGCGGTAAAAATCCCGCCGTTCTGGTTAAAAACGAACAGGGGTTGTCCTTTTCTGAACCGTTTATTTCCTGGGACGGCAGCGATATGCTGTTAAAAATCCGTTTGCTAAATCCGGAAAAACTGCAAAAAGAAGCCCGGCTGACAATAGATGTCGGTTATCCGGGGCGGGCATCTGAATTTACAGTACCGGTAAAATTAGAACAAATGCCGGAAAAACCGTTTTTATCCGTTTTTTTCTTTTTCGATTATAGATTCTCTGTTGGCCTTCTTGTCCGGTGTTAAGTTTTTATTTTTTACACCTGTTCTGACGGCTCTTTTAATGCTGGGATATCAGGCGGCGATTGTTGACAGAAAAACTCCTGAAAAAACCGTTTCATTTTATGACGGTTTGGGAAATATATTTTATTTTTGGTGCGTAATCTGTTTGATTTTCGGTGTTGTCTGGTTTTATGCTTTACCCGCGGATATATTCTGGGGAATGCAATTTCTTTCACCGGCAATGAATTTTTTGTTTTTCCTTGTATTTTCTGGGGTGGCCTTAGTTGTGCCAAAAATTTTTGATGATGTGACCGTTACATTGATTTCTGAGCGTTTTCCTAAAGTATTTTCCGCTTTAAAAACGGAAAACGTCCGTGAAAAAGCAGGGGTGATCGCCGGGTTTATTATCGGTTGTTTGTTATTTATTACCCCGATGACAGGCATGTATTATGATATCTATGTGTTGTTATCCAGATCGGTTGTTCTTTATTCCGTTCTTTTTGCTGCCGGAGTTTCTCTGCCATTTTTGATTTTATCCTTATACGACAATCGTGCTGCGGCTGTTACTGCAGATGAAAAAACACAAAAACTGATCAGTATGCTTTTGCCTTTGCCGTTGTATCTGCAGGCGGTTTTGTTGGCGGTTTTGATCGGCGCTCAAGCCGGTTTGACGGCTGTCGGAATTTTGGTCGTTTTGACGGCTTTGATGATTGTGTGTTTGGAAAAGTTTCCGTTTTCTAAGATCTTTCCTGTTTTGGCAGCGCTTGTCCTGATCGGATTTATTTTTATTCCTTTCTTTCCTAATGAAAATGATCTGAATAAACGGGGAGGGACAGAATTTGATAAAACGCTGTTAAACAGCCGTATACAGGAAGGAAAGTCTGTTTATTTAAGCGTAACGGAAAGTTTTTGTCTGTCTTGTCATTGGAATCGGTTAATTATGATCACGCAGGGCGCGCCGCAAGAAATTCAAAACGGAGATCTGACGGTCATGCGGGCCGGTTATAAAAATCCGTTTGTTAAAGATCTGCTGTCTCAAGGCGGAAAATATGGCTTGCCGGTTAATATAATCTTTTCTCCGTTATATCCTGAAGGTAAAATTATCAGTTCCGTTCTGACTCCGTGGAAAGCTCAGGCAGCTGTCATTGAACTTATCCGGACGCAGGAAAGCGAACCAGATCCGCAAAACGCGCCTGAACAAAATCAGCCAGATCCTGCGGGGAAAGACACAAATTGACGCCGACTTTGCCTGCGCTGACGCAGAATTGATCATAGAGCAAAGCCGTTTCGTCAATAAACGTCGGGAACAGTTTTTTCATGCCGACGGGGGAACAGCCGCCGTGAACATATCCCGTGACATTCAGCAGCTGTTTTAACGGCAGCATTTCAACGCTTTTTTGCCCGGCTGCTTTGGCGGCTGCTTTTAAGTCCAGTTCGCAGATTGAAGGAATAACAAATACAAAATACTCATGCGACGGCGATTGTGTCACCAGCGTTTTAAATACTTGTTCCGGCGCTTGTCCTATTTTCGCGGCGACCGAAACGGCGTCGATTTTTCCGTCGGCAGTTTCATATTCATAATATTTATAAACAATATGAGCCTGGTCCAGCAGACGCATGGCATTCGTTTTTTTTATATCATGACCGCCCATTTAACAGCCTTTATACAGGATCAACCGTCGGCATGTCCGGCACGACGGTCATTTCCGCGTCCATTCCGACAAAACCGGCGCCGGCCGTCAGCGGTAAAATGATACTGCGCAGTCTGATACCCGGTTTGTTTTCCAGATAAAAATCCATATAAGCGCGCCGGTCGATCAAAGGCATGCGTTCAATCGCGTCCAGCAGGCTTTTATCAATCGCCGCCTGTACTTCGCTGGTTTTTTCTTCCATGCCGGACAAATAAAAATCAGCGGCTGCCCTGTCCGGAGTTTTAGCCGTAACGGCTTGCAGCATACGTGTTTTTTCCGCCATGATTTCTCCGGCGGTCTTGTCCAGCAGGCTGTCAACTTCCCGAATCATTTTTTGCATTTCCGCTCGCCCCTGAGAGCTCAGACGCATCATCAGCAGTTTGGACGGATTAATATCCGGCCGTTTCGGCGCCGCCCAAAAACCGACGCCGATTCCCAAAAGAAAACAGGCAGTTCCGATAACAATACCGTTTTTCATGACCGTCCCGCGGATTGTCTGACGGCGGCCAGTATATTCGGAACATGAGAAACCTGTTGGTTTTTCGATCCGTTAGCATACTTTTTTACGTCGGGGGATTTAAAAAAATCAACCGCTTTCATACGTTCTTTTTTTTCAGAAATCCCCAGGGATTTTGAAACAATTTCATATGTGTTCGGCGATAAATCCGGCGTTTCGATAATGCGGGTCAAAGCTTTTTTCATCATTTCCTGACGTTCGGGATCAAACTTTTTCCAGTTTCCCAAAGCAACGGGAATTGTCGCCGCCACCTGCGGATTGATTTTGTCGACGGCAATGGTTTGTTCGGCGATAAAGTCGTATCCGGATCCGTCTTTTTTATGCAAAGCCGTCGGATTTGCGGCAAACGCACCGATCAACGCGCGGACTTTGTTCGGGTTGGTTATGGCGAAGGATTCATGATGCAGTAAATCTTTGACGGTTTTTAAAGAATCCGGCGAAGCCGTCGCCTGCATCGACAACCATTTGTCAACGACCAGAGAATCTTTTTTATAGCTCCGGTAAAAATCATTCATGACGGCTTTGGCCTGCGGGGTGTCCTGACCCGCAAAGACACGGACGGCGGCGTCTTTGTCCGTCATTTGTTCCGCGGATTTATACTGTTCCAGCGCCAAAGAATCATCTAAAATGCTCAAATATCCCAGCGCCATGTTTTTAACGGCGCGTTTGCCGGAATCTGCGGCATTCGGAACGTATTCGCCCGCAACTTTATTGGTATTGTAAGCTTTTTGCAAATCGTCCTTTAATTCAACGGCGATCTGCTTGCGCAATCCCGCGCGCGCCGCGGCAATCGCATCTACGTCCACAACGTCCATGCGTTCGGCCAAAGCGCGTTCGCCCGGCATGACAAAAGCTTTGGCAACAAAGGCTTTGTCCAGGTTTTCGTCATTTAAGTAACCTTTTAAAGCCTGAATGAAAATGTCCGGCGCTTTCGCTTCTTTTCCGGCCTGAATATCCTTGACCATATCCAACATGATATCGGTTGCGAACTGCTGGCCGGCGTCCCACCGGTTAAACAGGTCGGAATCTTTTGCCATCAGCAGTCCGCGCTGTTCCGGCGTGTAATTCGCTTTAAAATGGATCGGTGCGGTAAAAGCCCGGTTGCCCGATAAAACGGGTTCTTCGGGAACGTTTTCAAAAACAAACGTTTGTTCCGGCTTGTTCATAACGATGACTTTTGACGTTTTGCCGTCTTTTTCCTGTCCCTGAATGTCCAAAGGCATATCGTTGCCGTTTTTATCCAAAAGCCCGATTTCCAAAGGAATAACAAAAGGTTTCTTGATCGGCTGGCCCGGCGTGGCCGGCGTGTGCTGGCTTAAATTCAGCGTATAAGTTTTCTTGTCCGCGTCGTAAACGCCTTTGGCTTCAACGACGGGAGTCCCGGCCTGATGATACCACGTTTTGGCAAACTGGTTTAAATCCAGTCCGGCGCCTTCGGCAATCGCCGCGACGAAATCATCGCAGGTAACGGCTTTGCCGTCGTTGCGTTCGAAATACAAATCCATGCCTTTGCGGAATTTTTCTTTGCCCGCCATGCGTTCCATCATGCGAATGACTTCCGCGCCCTTGTTATAAACTGTTCCGGTATAAAGCGAACGCACGGAAATATAGGAATCCGGACGGATCGGGTGCGCCAAAGGTCCCGCGTCCTGCGTGAACTGGCCCGCCCGCAGCGAAGACACGTCTTCAATCCGTTTGACGGCGCGCGAACGCATGTCGGACGAAAATTCCTGATCGCGGTAAACGGTCAACCCTTCTTTTAACGTCAGGTCAAACCAGTCGCGCAGCGTAACGCGGTTACCCGACCAGTTATGAAAATATTCGTGCGCGACAACGCCTTCAATACCCGCGTAATCGGCGTCCGTCGCCCGTTTCGGGTCGGCCAGAACGTATTTGTCGTTAAAAATGTTCAAAGACGTGTTTTCACACGCGCCGGAATTAAAGTTTGATACGGCGACGATGTTAAAAACGTCATGGTCATATTCGCGCCCGAATGTATCTTCGTCCCATTTCATAGCCTTTTTCAAGGATTCGACGGCATATGCGCTCATAGAGCCTTTGCCTTCTTCGACAAAAACGTTCAGCGTTACATCACGCCCGGAACGCGTTACGAAATGATCCTGCTGCTGGTCCAGTTTTCCGGCAACGACGGCATATAAGTAGCAAGCTTTCGGCACAGGATCGAAAAAGACTTCTTTTTTACGGCCGTCGGGCAGCTCTTCGGCAGATTCTTTGTTGCCGTTGGAAATCAGTTTCGGCAGTTTTTCCTTATCCCCGATTAAAGTCGTGCGCCATGTCGGCATCACGTCGGGGCGGTCAGGGAAGTAGGTAATGCGCCGGAAACCGTGCGTTTCGCATTTTGTACATAAAATGCCGTCCGATTCATACAGTCCCTGCAATTTTGTGTTGGCTTTGGGGTTAATGTCCGTTTCGATCGTTAATGTGAAATCCTTCGGCGGGTTCAGTAAAGTCATGCCTTCGTCAGACAAAACATAGTCTTTTTCGGTCAAAGGCCTGCCATTGATCGCGATACTTTTCAAAGTCAGCTCATCACCGTCCAGCCACATCGGCGCGTTTTCCGCCGTATCCGGTTCGCGGCGCACCTGCATTTGGGCAACGGCCCTGGTATGTTCGGAATCCAGTTCAAAAGTCATATCGACATGGCTGATTTGGTATTCCGGTTTTTTATAATCCTTGGCATAAACGGTTTTCGGCGCGGCCGGCATGATAAAAAATCCCCTTAAAGTGTTAAATTT
>JAJXEL010000008.1 GCA_021639925.1 Alphaproteobacteria bacterium
AAAACCAGCCGTTCCTTCCGCGCCGGCCGTGAAAAAAACGGCGCCGGCCGCGGCCAAACCCGCCCCCGCCGGCAAGAAACCGGCTCCTTTGCCCGCGAAACCGGCGGCAAAACAAAACCGGCCAGCCAAAAATTGAACATACCCCGCAGCGGCGGAAAACGCCACGGTATAAAGCCTTTGTTTTTCTTTTCACGTTTTTTTGAACATGTTATGATAAAGAAAAATATTCCCAGAGGCCCGCTTTATGATCAATTTTATCAATCAGCATCTTTCTTTTATTTTACCGATCTTTTACAAAATCCTGCTGGCCGGAGGAATATTATTCGCTTCTTCCCTTGTTTCCCGTTTTATCGCCGTATCGCTGGATAAAGGTATCCATAAAATCAAAAATATCGACGATACTTTTCTGCCCGTCGCCACACTGGTCATTCAATACGGCGTATACGGCATCGGCGGGTTGTTTATTTTAAACCTGTTCGGCATCAACACGGCCAGCATCGTCACCCTGATCGGCGTCGGGGGATTATCAATCGGTTTTGCTTTAAAAGACGCGATTTCCAACATGGCGTCCGGTCTGATGCTGCTGTTTCTGCGCCCGTTTAAAAACGGGGACGCCGTCGAAATCGGATCAACCGTCGGGACGATTAAAACGATCGGACTGTTTACGACGCGGCTGCAAACGTTTTCCGGCGTTTATGTCTGTATGCCGAACAATCTGTTCTGGACGACAGCGATTATCAATTATTCGCGCAATAAAAAACGCCGCGTTGAAGCCAAAATCAGTTTGTCTTATTTTGATTCGCTGGAAACGGCCGTCGAAAACCTGAAACAAATCATCAAAGACGAACCGCGTTTTCTGGAAGAACCGGCTCCGCAGATTTTGGTAAAACAGTTAAATTTCGCCGCCGTGCAGCTGGAATTGCGCGGCTGGGTGAAAACGTCCGAATTTTGGGACGTGCAGTGGAGTGTCAATGAAAGAATTAAACGGTATGTCGAATCGGGGAAAATAACCCCGCCTCTTTTGCGCAAAGAAATTTATGTAAAAAACACACAAGGAGAAACGGCCAAAAATGACGGCGAGCTTTCCGACGAGTAATTCTTTTTTCGTTTCCGACGCCGGCCGGCGGCTGCAAAAGCGGCTGCAATCCTTTTTGGAAAAAGAAAACGTTAAAGGTCTGCCGTCCGTCCTGATCGGCCCGGACGCGCCTTTTCTGCCGGCATTTGAACAAAACCGGCCGGACATCATTATGGAAAAAGAAACTCTGCCGGACAACGCGCCGCTTTTTTCTTTGCCCGCCGCCGGGGCTGCCGGCGCCGTTTTTATGGCTGCCCTGAACAATTCCGTTGCCAACGGCTGTCTGCCTTTGATCAGGGAAATACACCGCGTTTTAAAACCGCGGGGACGTTTTTTTCTGATTATCAAAAATTCTGCCGGATTCTGGCCCGTTCAGATAAAGGATATGCCTTCTTTTCCCGCGCGCCTGATCCAAAAAGAAATTACGGACGCCGGATTTTCGATCAAACGCCGGCAAGGCGCTTTATTATTTCCTTTCCGCGGAAAAGCGTTTGAAACCGCGGACGAATGTCTTTTCGCCCTGAGAACGAGAATCGGCTGCTTTTCTTTATTTGCCGCCGAAAAAAAACCGTTCGTCCCCCAGACAAACCAAAATTACAACTCCGCCCGCATCACCAAAGCGTCCGTTTTAACATCGCCGCGCACATAATAATTCGGACGGCGGCCGACCTGTTGAAAACCATGGCGTTTATACAAATTAATCGCATGCGTGTTATCAACGGCGACTTCCAAAAAAATTTCCTTTATCCCTTCCCCGGCCAAAGAACGAAAAGAAGCTTCCATTAATTCGTCGGACACATGTTGACCGCGGTAATCCGGCAAAACGCCGAACGTAACAATGTCCGCCTGCCCGGGACTGTACGCATAAACGACAATGCCGGCCGGCCTGTCATGCTGATAGGCAATCAACCCCAGCGACCCCGGCAGCAGCAGCATCTGGCGCATCATGGATTCATTCCACCCTCTGGCAAAACAGGCGCAGTGAATATCGGCATATGTCCGCGCGAACGAAGCGTCCCTGATTTTTATTTCCGACATACGGTGACCTCCGCTTCACGCAGATACATTGCCTGAGGAAATCCGTTCTGCGGCTGCCTGCCCGCCGCAAGCAAAGCGACGTCCGCCGCGGTCGGCATTGCCGCGGCACAACTGTTCACGGGGCCCGTTTCTTCCGTCAGGCGGTCGACACCGTTTCCGGCAAAAACATATCCGGCACAAAACGTTTTGATTTCCGCCGCCGTTTTGGCGGACGGTTCGTCCAAAGGCGTTCCGCGGCAATAACGCTGAACATAAAAATCATCGCGCTTTGTTTCCAAAACCAGACATAACTTTTCAATTTCCGGATCGGAACCGTAAATTTTTCCGGCCAGCGTTTCCAAAACCGAAACGCCGATCATCGGCAGGCCGGCAGCCAAAGCAATCCCGTCCGCCGCCGCCAGTCCGACACGAACGCCGGTAAAAGACCCCGGCCCCGTCGTTACCGCAACGGCGTCAATATCTGAAAAACCGGCGCCGGCCCGTTTTAAAACGTTCTGAACCATGGGAATCAGCCGTTCCGCCTGTCCGCGTTCCATTTCTTCCACAATTTCGCAAACAACCCTGCCGCCGTTGAAATAAGCGGCGGAACAAGTCCCGTGCGCACTGTCTATTGCCAAAATTTTCATTCTGTTCTCTTTTGTTGTTCTATTATTTGCTGCAAGAAAAGCTTCTGTTCTTCCGGCGTCATTTCCTGGATTTTTTTATCTCCGGCAGCATTTCCCAACTGCAAACGCAGCATCATTTCAATCATTTCGGGCGGAATTTGCTTGCCGGAATCAAGCGCCATGCCTTCCGCAATTAAACCGGAAGCAAAAGAAAGAAGAGTCTTTTCCCCGCTTTTTGTTTGAACATTTGTGTTTAATACGTAATCCGCAGCGGATTTTTTCCAATCGCCGTTTTCGTTCTGCCGGCCGGAAGCGTCCGGCGGCAAATCCGATTCCGCGCCGTCTGTTTGCCGCGTCGTTTTTTGCGGCAGAACGTTTAATTCCGGATACTGCCGCAGCAGCGTCTGCATACCGGCAAAAGACATTTGCATCAGCCGGCTTTTTTCAAACAGACGCGGAGAAACGGCGCTGGTCAAAAAGCTGAACAAAAACAAAAAAACAACGCCGCGCCCCAATCCGTAAACGGCCCCCAGCGACCTGTCCAACCGTCCGAAACGGCTGTTTTTGACATTTTGAACCAAAGACGAAGTCAATATACGCAGCGCGATCCACGAAACAAAAGAGCCGACGGCCAAAGACAGCGTCCATGCCGTTTTGTCATGCGGAATAAAAGAAGAAAACGCCGGCTGAAACACAGGAATCAGACAGTATCCGAAAATACCGGAAAAAACGTAAACGGCAAGCCGCGCGGCCTCAACGGAAAAACCCCGGCCGAAACCGATCAGAACCGATAAGAATACAAGAATTAAAATCAAAATGTCTGGCTGGGCGGTTTGTTCCATTTGTTTAATCCGATATTTTAATCAACGACGGATTGCGCTTCTTCAATACTTTCCAAAAACAGTTTATCCAGTTCTTCGCGTTCCTGTTTATTATATCCCTGCGCCGGCTGAACGGACGGTTTTTCTTTTACCTGCGGATTATTCAAAGCGTTAAATAAATCGTCTGCTTTTTCCGGATCAACAGGCTTTTCGGGTTCCGCCTTCTTTTGTTTTTTCCGGTCTGTTTTCTGCGACGACGTATTTAACTTTTCAATCAGTTCTTCGATTTCGTCGGGTTCCTGTTCTTTTTTGACAGGATTATCAAACAAAGATTCCGGCAAATGTCCTTTGACGCTTTGCGTCACGCGTTCCAAATAAGGAAAGGTTTTGCTTTGCTTTTGCAGGCGTTCCAAATACTTCGGCGCCAGCGTCATGACCAAGAAATAAAGCAAAACCAAAATAACGACGCCGCGGACAGCCCCGAAAATAAATCCCAAAAAATGATCCAGGCGGTTCAACGCGCTTTTTCTGACTTTTTTTTCTATTTTTGAACAAATCAGCGTTAAAACAACCAGCGTAACAATCGCGACGGCAATCAATGACAGAATATTGGCAAACAAAGGTTTCGGAACATAATTCAAAACGAACGGTTCCAGATACGGCATCGCATAAAACCCGACGATCGAAGCGATAACCCATGATCCGATTCCCAGCATTTCGCTGATAAATCCGCGGGAAAAAGACAACAGCGCGGAAACGATTAAAACAACCGCGATAAAAACGTCGACGCCGTAAATATTTTCCATTTATGAATCCTGTTTATCCGACAAACCAAACATATCAAGCAGCGTTTTTAAATGCCCGATTTCGTTAACCCTCAGGACAGTATCCGATTTTTTTACTGATTTTTTATTAACACGTTCGGGGGGAATTAAAGCGCGGGCGAATCCCAGTTTGGCGGCTTCTTTCAACCGCAGGTCGGGCTGCGGCACGGCACGGATTTCGCCGGACAGGCCGACTTCGCCGAAAACAACCGCGTCCGCCGGCACGGGAATCTGCGAAACGGAAGACAAAAGCGCCGCCGCCACCGCCAGATCGGCCGCAGGTTCCGTGATCCTGATGCCGCCCGCTACGTTCAGATAAACGTCTTTGGACGACATCGGCAGGCCGCAGCGGGCCTCCAACACGGCAAGAATCATTGATAAACGCGACGTATCCCACCCGACGACCGCCCGGCGGGGACTTCCCCCCGACGGGGCGGCCAAAGCCTGAATTTCGACCAGCATCGGACGCGATCCTTCAATCCCCGCATACACGCAGCTGCCCGTCACATTGCCGCGCCGTTCGGCCAAAAACAAAGCCGAAGGATTGGGGACTTCGGCCAATCCTTTTTCCGTCATTTCAAAAACGCCGATTTCGTCCGTCGCGCCGAAACGGTTTTTAACGCCGCGCAAAATACGGAAATGATGTCCCCTGTCGCCTTCAAAATAAAGTACCGTATCCACCATATGTTCCAAAACGCGCGGGCCGGCCAGTGTGCCTTCTTTGGTCACATGGCTGACTAAAAACAAAGCGAAGCCGCGCCGTTTGGCCAAACGGATCAGTTCGTTGCCGCACGCGCGTACCTGCCCGACCGTTCCGGGCGCGGAATCCATCGTATCGACAAACATTGTCTGAATTGAATCGATCACGACGACGTCGGGCGCTTCGCCGGCGTCCAAAGTCGCAATAATATCGCGGACATTCATCGCCGTCGCCAGTTCGACGTTCGCCTTTGCCAACCCCAGCCGCGCGGCGCGCAGCCGCACCTGGTCAACGGATTCTTCGCCCGAAATATAAACGCAGCGCACCGGCGCCCCTTTGATATTGCACACGGCCGACAAAGCCGCCGTCACTTGCAAAAGCAGCGTCGATTTCCCGATTCCCGGATCTCCGCCGATCAGCAGTACCGATCCCGCGACCAGACCGCCGCCGCAAACGCGGTCAAGTTCTTTAATGCCGGATTTCAACCGGAAAGACGTTTCCGCCACCCCCTCCAGACCGACAAATTCGATTTTCCGCCCGCCTTTGCCTCCGGTCGCTTTAGGCGCGGCCGCCGCGGCGGTTTCTTCTTCGACAATCGTATTCCATTCGCCGCAGGCTTCGCACTTGCCCGCCCAGCGCGGAAAAACCGCGCCGCAGCTCTGACAGACAAATCTGGTCGTGTTCTTTGCCATTATCCGCGGATTTCCATTTGAATCGGCCCTTCGGCCCGGCCGTTGATAAACTGTTCGACATACGGATTGCCCGACCGGTCGATTTCTTCTACCCCGCCGTACCAGATGATTTTTCCTTTGTACAGCATGGCGACTTTATCAGCGATCTTGCGCACCGAAGACATATCATGCGTAATCGTTATCCCCGTCGCACCCAGATCTTTGACGCAGGAACGGATCAAATCGTTAATCACGTCCGACATAATCGGGTCAAGCCCCGTCGTCGGTTCGTCAAAGAAAATCAGTTCCGGATCCGCGGCAATCGCGCGCGCCAGTCCGACGCGTTTTTTCATGCCGCCCGACAGTTCGTCGGGATAAAGCGCCGCGACGTCCGCGCTTAACCCGACCTGCGCCAATTTCTTAATCGCGATTTCTTTGGCCCGGGCGCGTTTCATTTTTTTGCCCTGTATCAGCCCGAAAGCAACGTTTTCCCAAATATTCAGGCTGTCAAACAGCGCCGCGCCCTGAAACAGCATGCCGGTCTGCGCATTGATTTTTTCCATTTCCCGCGCCGGTAAACCGACGATTTCTTTGCCGTCGATTAAAATTGAACCGGAATCCGGCGTCAAAAGCCCCTGAATACATTTGATCGTGACCGATTTGCCCGTCCCCGACCCGCCGATAATAACCAAAGATTCGCCTTTTTTAACTTCCAGCGTTACGCCGTCCAATACGACTTTTTTTCCGAAAGCTTTACGCACGTCGGTCATTTTCACTTTGATTTCGCCAGCCATAACCGCCTCCTATTTCGAAAAAAACAATTCGGTCAGCATGTAGTTGCTGATTAAAATCAAAATGGACGACGCGACGACGGCATTCGTCGTCGCTTTACCGACGCCTTCCGCCCCGCCTTTGGAATAAAAGCCGTTATAGCACCCCATCAAAGTAACGATAAAACCGAAAACGGCCGCTTTTGTCATGCCGGAAACGATATCAACCGCCTGCATGAAATTCCAGGTGTTGCGCAAAAAGTTAATCGCGTTGAAATCCAGTTTGTAAACGCAGATCAGATAACCGCCGTAAATTCCGATCACATCGCCGATCAGAACCAAAACGGGCAGCATGATAACGCCGGCCACAATCCGCGGCACGACCAGATATTTAAACGGATTTGTCGACAACGTCGTCAACGCGTCAATCTGTTCGGTCACGCGCATTGTTCCCAGCTCCGCCGCCATAGCCGCCCCGACGCGCCCCGCGACCATCAAAGCCGCCAGCACCGGCCCCAGTTCGCGCGTTACCGTCAGTTCAACGACGGAAGCAACCACGCCTTCGGACGACAGCGTTGACAGCCCCGAATAACTTTGCAGCGCGATCACCATGCCGGAAAACATTGTCGTCAGCGCGACGACGGGCAGAGAATAAAAGCCGATTTCCACCATTTGGGAAAGCAGCGTCCTGAAATAAAACGGCGGACGCACGCAATAAGACAATGATTTTATCGTAAACAACGTCAATCGTCCGACAGAACGCAAAAAGTTCAGAAATACTCTGCCGACGGGAGCAAAAATATTCATTTGACCGCCTTTCAATCCATATAAATCCGGTAAAACCGTCCGCTTAAGTTTGTCAATAATTCATAATCTATTGTTCCGGCCAGTTTTGCAATTTCTTTTATCGGGCAGCGGGGTCCGAAAATTTCCGCCGTCGGCGCGTTTTGCAGTTCCTGCGGATCGATTCCCGTCACGTCGACGGTTGTCAAATCCATTGAAATCCGCCCGACGACAGGCGCCTTTTTCCCTGCCACCAGGACATAGCCTTTGTTTGCCAGCGTCCGGGGGTACCCGTCGCCGTAGCCGATGGCCAAAGTCGCCAGACGCGTGGTTTCTTTAAAAGTATGCGTCGCGCCGTAACCGACCGTCTGTTCGGGCGCGGCGTCCTGAATCTGCAGAATTTTGGCTTCCAAAGAAACGGCGTCTTCGTATAAAGCGATTCCGGGCCGGACGATATCCTTATAATACCTCGGATCCGTTAAATTCACGCCGTCCGTCGCGGACAGGCTTTCTTTAAACGGATTGGGCAGAGCCGATCTCAGCCGTTCGCACAAACCGTCAAAGCGCTTTAACTGGTCTTCGTTTTTGGGATTTTCGGGATTATCGGCGCAGGCCAGATGGCTGACGACCAGAGAAATATTCAAATAAGCCGGCACGTTTGCGCAAAGCTTTTCAACATTTTCCCTGGTCAGCCCCAGACGCGTCATACCCGTGTCAATATGCAGCGCCGCGGGCAAAATCCGGTTTTCTTTATGTCCCAGATGATTCCAGGCGGCGATCTGGCGCGGCGTGCTTAAAACGGGAATCAGGTTATATCTTAAAAAATCCAGTTCGGTCTGCGGCAAAACGCCGTGCAGCACATAAATCTGCGCGTCTTCGGGCAAAACCTGCCTCAAAGCAGCCGCTTCAAACACATAGGCGGTAAAGAAAATCCGGCAGCCCGCTTTGCACAAAGCGGGGGCAATTTTTTGCGCTCCCAGCCCGTAAGCGTCCGTTTTCAGGACGGCCGCCGCCTGCGTCTTATCGCCGACGCGCGTTTGAACCGCCTGCCAGTTGCCGGCGATTTTTTTTAAATCAACGGTTAAAAAAGCCCCCGCCTGTTCAGGAGTCATTTCAAGCTCCCAGCGCTTTTTCAATGACTGCCAGCACTTCGGCCGTTTTGGAAACGTCCGAACCGCCCGCCTGCGCCATATCGGGCCGTCCGCCGCCGCCTTTGCCCCCGGCTGCCGCCGCGCCGGCGCGAACCAGGTCGACGGCATTGATTTTATCGGTTAAATCCGCCGTAACGCCGGCGACAATCGAAACTTTGCCGTTATCCGCGCAAACCAAAGCCACAACGCCCGATCCGATCTGTTTTTTCATTTCGTCCGCCATGCCTTTTAATTCTTTGGCCGGAATATCGCTTAACACGCGCCCGACAAAAGACACGCCGTTGATCTGCTTTGCCGCCGCCGCGCCGGCTGTTCCGCCGGCCGCCAGCTTTTTGCGCATGTCGGACAGTTCGCGTTCCAGCTTTTTACGTTCGTCAATCAGCGCCTGCACGCGCGCCGGAATATCGGCAACGGACGCTTTTAAGCTTTCGGCCGTCTGCGTCAGCAAATCGTCGCGCCCCTGCGCATAGCCCAAAGCCGCCATGCCCGTCACCGCTTCGATACGGCGTACGCCTGCGGCCAGAGCGCTTTCGGAAACAATGCGGAAAGAACCGATGTCCCCCGTGCGTCTGACATGCGTGCCGCCGCACAATTCGACGGAAACTTTGTTTTCACCCGATCCCATCGACACAACGCGGACTTCTTCGCCGTATTTTTCACCGAACAACGCCATCGCCCCATCCTTGACGGCGGCTTGCGGCGACATCAGGCGCGTCGTGACTTCCAGATTTTTCAAAATATTGCGGTTGACTTCGTTTTCAACGGCGCGCAGTTCTTCAAACGTAATCTGGCGCGGCTGGGAAAAGTCAAAACGCATGCCGTCCGGGTGGACCGACGATCCTTTCTGCGTGACGTGTTCGCCTAAAATCTTGCGCAAGGCCGCCTGCAGCAGGTGCGTCACCGAATGATGCCGCGCCGTCGCCGCGCGGCGTTCCGCATCGACCGTCATTAAAACATTTTGACCGGTTTTCAGACAACCTTTTCGCAGCGTTCCCAAATGAATGAACAGATCGCCGACTTTCTTTTGCGTATCGGTTACGTCGAACAGAACGGAATCGGCTATCGCAATCGTTCCCGTATCGCCGACCTGACCGCCGGATTCGCCGTAAAACGGCGTCTGGTTCGTGATAACCGCGGCTTTTTGCCCTTCGGCAATCTCGCCGACTTCTTTGCCGTCAAGCAGCAAAGCGGCAATCCGGCCTTCGGCCCGCGTCATTTCATAGCCCAGAAATTCCGTTCCGCCGACTTTTTCCCTAATTTCAAACCATACGGCATCGGTTGCGGATTCCCCGGACCCTGCCCAGGCTTTGCGCGCTTCGGCCTTTTGGCGTTCCATGGCAGCTTCAAAACCCTGCGTATCAACCGTCATGTGCTTGCCGCGCAAAACGTCCTGCGTTAAATCCAGCGGGAAACCGTACGTATCGTACAATCTGAAAGCAATATCGCCCGACAAAACACCGCTGTCGGCCAGTTTGTCCGTTTCAATATCCAACAGCTTTAATCCGCGTCCCAGCGTTTCTTTAAAACGCGTTTCTTCCAGCCGCAAGGTTTCCGTCATCAACGCCTGCGCGCGTACCAATTCGGGGAAAACGTCGCCCATCAGCCGCACCAAAGCCGGCACCAGCCGCCACATCAGCGGTTCTTTGCACCCCATCATGTGCGCGTGACGCATCGCGCGGCGCATAATCCGGCGCAGAACATAACCGCGTCCTTCGTTAGACGGCAAAACGCCGTCCGCGATCAAAAAGCACGACGAACGCAGATGATCCGCGATAATGCGCAAAGACATTTTAAATTCGCCGTACGGTTCGACGCCCGCCGTTCCCGCCGCGGCGTTGATCAGGCCTTTCAACACGTCGGTTTCATAGTTGTCGTTTGTTCCCAGCATAACCGCGCCCATACGTTCCAGCCCCATGCCCGTGTCAATGCAGGGGTGGGGCAGATCAATCAGGCGGCCGTCGGCCAGCTGTTCGTTTTGCATAAAAACCAGATTCCAGATTTCAACGAACCGGTCGCCGTCTTCGTCCGGCGATCCCGGAGGCCCGCCCTGAATATGTTCGCCGTGGTCGTAAAAAATTTCGGAACACGGCCCGCACGGTCCCGTGTCGCCCATTGACCAGAAGTTGTCCTTTGTCGGAATACGGATAATTTTTTCATCGGGCAGGCCGGCGATTTTCTTCCAAAAATTAAAAGCTTCATCGTCGGTATGGTAAACAGTCGCCAATAATTTTTCTTTGGGCAGGCCGAATTCTTTAGTCACCAGGTTCCAGGCGTAATAAATGGCTTTTTCCTTAAAGTAATCGCCAAAGCTCCAATTACCGAGCATTTCAAAAAACGTATGGTGGCGCACGGTATATCCGACGTTGTCCAGATCATTGTGCTTTCCGCCGGCGCGCACGCACTTTTGATCCGACGCGGCGCGGACGTAGGGGCGTTTTTCCATGCCCGTAAAGATATTTTTAAACTGCACCATGCCGGAATTGGTAAACATCAGCGTCGGGTCGTTATGCGGCACCAAAGAGCTGGACGGAACGATTTCATGATCGTTTTTACGGAAATAATCCAGAAAAGTGCGCCGAATTTCACCGGTAGTCATCATAAGCTTTTTATCCTGTTAAAAATTAAATCCTGCTGAGGGTGAGTTATAACGCAAAATCGGTAAAGAAACACCTTTTTTTATACTTTAAAGTAAAATATTTAACCCGGGTGTTGACCTTATTTGCCAAAAACCGTATTTAAAAGGAAGAACAGCAAAGGAAAAGGCCATGGCTTTATTGAAAATTCTGGAAGTTCCCAATCCGCTTTTGAAAAAGAAAAGCGAAAAAATCGAACAGATCACGGACGATATCCGCAAAACGCTGGACGATATGCTGGAAACAATGTACGCCGCGCCGGGTGTCGGACTGGCCGCGCCGCAGGTCGGGCTGTTGAAACGCATGGTCGTGATTGACGTTACGCGCGACGACGAACCCAAAAAGCCTTATAAAATGATCAATCCCGTCATTACGGCGCACAGCGAAGAAACCATAACGCATGACGAAGGCTGTCTGTCCGTTCCCGAACAGTACGCTCCTGTCGAACGGTTTGAAACCGTTACCGTCGAATATACCGACGAAAACGGCAAAAAACAGACGTTAAGCGCAAACGGGTTGCTGGCAATCTGTATTCAGCACGAACTGGAACATTTGGAAGGCAAGCTGTTTATCGATCATTTGTCCAAAGTCAAACGCGACATAATCGTGCGCCGCGTTGAAAAGGAACGCCGCTGGAAAAACAGCCGCACGGAAGAAGAATAAAAAAATGAAAACCGTTTTTATGGGAACTCCCGATTTCGCGCTGGAAGCGTTAAAAGCCCTGCATTCAAAACACGAAGTCATCTGCGTTTACACGCAGCCGCCCCGTCCCAGCGGCCGCGGACACAAATTGACGCCTTCGCCCGTTCAGCAATACGCAGAAGAACACAATATTCCCGTGCGTTGTCCGCCGACATTCAAACCACAGGAAGAAAAGGACGCTTTTTGCGCTTTAAACGCCGATATTGCCGTTGTCGCCGCTTACGGTTTATTGTTGCCGAAAGCGTGTTTGAACGCTTTTAAATACGGCTGTATCAACATTCACGGTTCTTTGCTGCCGCGCTGGCGCGGCGCCGCCCCGATACAGCGCGCGATCATGGCCGGAGACACGGAAACAGGCGTTACTTTGATGCAGATGGACGCCGGCATGGATACCGGCGATATGCTTTTAACAAAAAAAATCCCTATCGGGAAAAAAGATACCTCCGGCTCTATTTTTGACAAAATGGCCGCGCTGGGCGGAGAAGCTTTGCTGGAAGGGTTGGATTTATTGGAACAAGGCAGGCTTTTCCCGCAGAAACAACCCGCGGAAGGAATCACGCACGCGGCCAAAGTCGCCAAAGAAGAAGGGCTGCTCTCCTTTGACGTTCCCGCCGCCGAATTGGACTGCAAAATCCGCGGCCTGCTGCCATGGCCGGGCGCCTGGTTTTATTACAACGGGGAACGGATTTCCGTTTTGGACGCCGATCCGGTTGAGCTAAACGAAACGATTCCGCCCGGAACGGTCTGCGAAAACCTGACGGTCGCCTGCAAAACGGGGGGATTGAAATTAAACGTCTTGCGCCGCGACGGGAAAAAAGCCTTGCCGGCCGAAGAATTTCTGCGCGGCTTTGATCTGCCCGAAGGATCGGTTTTAAATGCCGCGCTATAAAATCACGATTGAATACGACGGCACAAATTATTCGGGCTGGCAGCAACAGGAAAAAGCGCCGTCAATTCAGGAAGAGCTGCAAAAAGCCGCCTTTCGTTTTTTAAAAGAAGACGTTACGGTTACCGGCGCGGGGCGCACGGACGCGGGCGTGCACGCTTTGGGACAAGTCGCGCATTTCGACACGTCAAAAACGATCGACCCGTTTCGATTGTGCCAGGCTTTTAACGCGCATCTGCGCCCGCAGCCGATTTCCGTTCTGAACGCGCAAGAAGTCAGCGACACGTTTCATGCCCGCTTTGACGCCAAAAAACGGTTTTATATTTATAAAATCCTGAACCGCCGGTCGCGTCCGGCCCTTTATGAAAACCGCGCCTGGTGGGTGCATCAGCCGCTGGACGAAACGGCGATGGCCGACGCGGCGCAGGTATTAATCGGCAAACATGATTTTACAACGTTCCGCGCGGCGGCATGCCAGGCCAAATCGCCCGTTAAAACGTTGGACGAAATCAGAATCGAACGTTACGGAGAATTTATTTTCCTGTATTTTTCCGCCCGTTCTTTTTTGCATCATCAGGTCCGCAACATTACCGGCACGTTAAAACTGGTCGGCGAAGGCAGATGGACGAAGCAAAACGTCATTGACGCCCTGAACGCCAAAGACCGAAAAGCCGGCGGGCCGACCGCGGCGGCAGAGGGCCTTTATTTCGAAAAAGTGCTTTATTGATTACATTTTTAATGATTTTTTCCTGAAATATTTATATCCTGAAAGAAGATTCTTTTTCATAAAGGCACCGTCATGGATTTGATTTCTTTTTTAAATCAACGCAAGGCTTTGACTGACGCCGGCGACGCGGACGGGTTGGCCGCGCTGGAAACAGAAGCGGCGGAATTCGCCGGACAATTCTTAAAAGGGGAATTAGCCGCGGAAGTTGAAACGGCGCCTTTGTTTTATTCGTTTTTCAGAACATTTGCCCAGACGGACGACAATAATCTGAAATCGGACTGCGAACGGGCGCTTGAAGAACTGCGGCCGTTGTTAGACGAATTTGACAAAGAACACGATCTGACACATTTAGACGAACTGGACCAAAACGTTATCGAATACAATTTGGCCAGGCTGGCCTTTTTTGAACGGCTGAACCCGTTTGAAAAAGAAAAAGACAATCAGCTGAAATTCCCGGCTTTTACCGATTTGCTGCGCCTGACGGATCAGATTGAAATTACGGGATCTGACGAAAACGCTCATGCCCGGTTTATCGAAACCCTGACAAAGGCGTCAAAACTGCAGGTTTTTATGACGCTCAGCCTGGCGAAAGAAAAAATTACGCAGGACGATTATTTGTCGGCGCTGCGCGGCAATATGGAAAACAATCTGGTATTAATGTTCGCCGCCGACCGGATCCCCGCCGAAACGCCGATAAATGAAAATACGGTTGCGGATCTGCGGGCGGAATATCAAAAATTATTAGAC
>JAJXEL010000009.1:0-26363 GCA_021639925.1 Alphaproteobacteria bacterium
AAACAAATTTGCAAAATTGTCAGGAACACATGAAAGCGTTTTGAATATGTTCGGGAAAATGCTTCGGGGAAATTAAAATCACATCGAAACGCATTTCCTTGTCCGCCAGTTCGGGACGGGTCATCAGAAAATATTCGGCGCCTTTAATTCGTCTGGCCTGAACATGACTGCTTACGGATTCGGCGGCATCGGAAACCGTCGCGCGGTATTTGACTTCGATAAAAGCAATCGTACCGCTTTTTTCCGCAATAATGTCTATTTCTCCGGCGCCGGTCCCGCGCGGCGGTTTGAAATTGCGTTCTAAAATTCTGTATCCTTTTAAACGCAGAAACAAAACGGCGGCGGTTTCCGCTTTGTAACCGTCCGACCTGGCTTTCTTTCCTGTTTCGCGCTTATTCTGTTTCATTTTTTAACTTTAAAGCTTCCTGATAAATCTGTTTTTTCGATTCGCCTGTCTGTCCGGCAACAAAAGCGGCGGCGTCTTTAACGCTCATTGTTGTCAAAGCCCGCTTTAACAAAGCATCGATTTCTTCCCGGCCGGGAAATTTTTGTTCCGCAGGCGCAACAACAATGACGATTTCTCCTTTCGGCCAGCCGTTTTTACGGTAATAATCCGATAATTCGTCGAAAGTGCCGCGGACGGTTTGTTCAAATTTTTTGGTTAATTCCCGGACAACGGCAGCCTGTCTGGTTCCCAAAACGGCGGCCATATCGCTGAGGGTTTCTTCCAGCCGCTGGGGGGATTCGTAAAAAATCAAAGTTGCCGGAATATCAGCCAAAACAGCCAGCTCTTTTTTCCGGGCAACGGTTTTCGGCGGCAGAAACCCTTCAAAAAGGAAACGATGACAGGGCAGTCCCGATAACTGCAAAGCCGTCAATACGGCGGAAGCGCCGGGAATGGCGGTGACGTAAATATTTTGTTCGATACAATCCTGCACCAGACGATATCCCGGATCGCTGACCAAAGGCGTTCCGGCGTCTGAAACCAAAGCGATCATTTCACCGTTTCGCAGCCGTTCCAAAATACGGGGCCGGGCCCGGTCGGCATTATGTTCATGATAAGGGGTTAAGGATTTTCCCGTAATGCCCAGCAAGGCCAATAATTTTTTTGTATTCCGGGTATCTTCGCAGGCAATAACGTCGGCGTTTGTTAAAACGGCGGCGGCGCGGGCGGAAATATCGCCTAAATTGCCGATAGGGGTTGCAACAAGATATAATCCTTTGGTAAAAGAAGTTTCAGACATTTGCACTCCTTTGCAAAAACAGTTAAGATGCATCTAAACACGTTTTAAATCCGGGAGCAATTCTTTGCGTCAAATTATTCGCCAATCGATCGTTTTTTTTACCGCGGTATTTTTATTGACCTCTTGCAGAGGGGGGATACCATTGTTGCCCAAACGCGTTGACCAAAGCGCATTTCACGTGGCTGACGCAAATATTGCCGAAAAAGGCGAAGCCGCCGCGCCGGCGCTGGTTCCTGTGGAAATGGTCCGGGTCGGCCTGCTGGTGCCGTTGACGGGCAGTTCGGCAAAGCTGGGCGAAGTCCTGCGCAATGCGGCGATGATGTCTTTGTTTGACATTTCCAGCCAGCGTCTGATTTTACAGTTTTATGATACGCAGGGAACGGCGGAAGGCGCCAGGGAAGCGGCTGAATTGGCGATCAGCCAGGGCGTGGAGCTGATTATCGGTCCCGTTTTTTCGAAATCCGTCCGCGCTATTCGTCCGGCGACACATTCGGCGGACGTCGGCGTGATTACGTTTTCTTCGGATCCGTCAAATTTGGGGGACGGCATTTATACGATCAGCACATTGACGTCGCAGCAGGTGGAACACATTGTCCGTTACGCCTGTGATAAAGGTTATAAAAGACTGGCTGTTCTTTCTCAGGATAACGCGACGGGGGATATTATTTCCATGGCGGCGAAAGCAGCCGTCGATTCCTGCGGGGGCATGATTACTAAAGCGGCCTTTTATGATCCGCAGGCGGCTGATTTGCAGTCGGCCGTTCAATCAATTATGCCCAGACTGATGGAAGATTTGGAAACAGAACGCGAAGAAGAAGTCAAGCGTCTGGAAAAATCAAAGGAACTGGTTATTCAGGGCAAACCGGTTTTAATGAAAAACGAAGAAACCGGAGAAATGGAAGAAGTTAACATGTCTTTGGAACAGCTGCAGGCTGTTATAGACGTGTTAAAAGAAAAAGAACTGGTTCGCGATCCGTTTGAATTTGACGCCGTTTTGATTTCCGAAGAAGGCAGCCGCCTGCGTTCTTTAGGGGCTTTGTTTTCTTATTACGACGTGCCGTCCGATATTCGTATTTTAGGAACATCGCAGTGGGCAGATTCCCGTCCGGCGCGGGAACCGGCTTTGATCGGCGGGTGGTTTTCGCATCTGCCTTCCGAAGGATTTGCCGCTTTTTCGCAGCGTTACAAAGATATTTACGGCGAAAAACCGCCGCGCATAGCTTCGCAAGCTTACGACGCTGTGGCATTGGCGGCAATATTGGCCGAAACAGGCAGCTTTTCCTATGAAAATCTGACAACGGTTTCGGGATTTAAAGGGGTTGACGGATTATTCCGCCTGTTGCCGAACGGATTGTCCGAACGCGGCCTGCAAGTCCTGGGCGTAGAAAAGAAAGGTTTTGTCACCTTGTCGCCGGCATTGGAAGTGTTTGAAACCGTTCCTGTTTTTGTTCCCGACGTATATATCAAGGATTTTCGTCATTCTCCCGATCTGGTAACGATTCCTTTAACGCCGGAAGAAGCGGCAGCTCAGGGCAGTATGGACATTTCGGAAACGGGCAGTAATCAAACCGGTTTAAGCCAGCAGGGTTCTGCACAGGGCATCCAGAATCATTAATCCTTTAGCGGTCGCTCTGATTCCTTTTTGATCGCAAACCAAAAAGCCGTCAGTCTGATAATCCTGCAGTGTACCCGTATGCATGAAAGCTTCCGGCTCTTTTCCGATCAGGCTGTGAAAAGCTTTTCTGTCGATTCCTTCGCGTGTCCGCAAAGCCATAAAGATCAGCTCTTCCGCCTTTTCTTTCGCTGTCAAAACGATTTCTTCGCCGTCTTGTTTTTCCAGCCAGCCCGCGGCGGATCTGTTTTGCGCCGCCGCGTAAAAGCGGCCGTTTTGTATAAACCGTCCGTGTGCCGCCGGACCGACGCCGATCCATTCTCCGCCCTGCCAGTACAGCAGGTTATGGCGGCATTCTTCGCCTTTGGCGGCATGGTTGGAAACTTCATAACGTTCCAATCCGGCTCTGTATGTCAAACGGTCGGTTAATTCGAACAAATCTGCGGATAGTTCGTCTTCCGGCGGCTGTATTCCTTTTTTGTAAAAGAAAGTTCCTTCTTCTATCGTCAGCTGGTATAAAGACAAATGTTTCAGGTTAAGTTCTAAAATTTTTTCCAATTCTTCATGCCAATCCCGCAGCGACTGGCCCGGCCGTCCATAGATAAAATCGGCGGACACGCGGGAAAAAATCTGTCTTGCATTTTCTAAAACGTCTAAAGCCTGTCCGACGGTGTGCAAACGTCCCAGGAATTTTAAATCCCTGTCGTTCAAAGCCTGAATGCCGACGGATAAACGATTAACGCCGGCTTTTTCAAAAGCCTGCATTTTCGGCAGGTCAATGGAACAGGGATTGGCTTCCAGAGAAATTTCCGCATTTTTTTCCACGGGCCACAGCGACCGGATTGTTTCGATAGCGAAAGAAACCATTTGTGCCGTCATTAATGAAGGCGTTCCGCCGCCAAAGAAAATACTTGATACCGTTTTGTCTGCCGTTCTGCCGGCGTATGATTCCAAACTGCGGGCATAAGCTTTCTGCCACGCCCGGAAATCAACATTTTTTGCCGGTTCGCTGGCGAAATCACAGTAAGGACATTTCGACCGGCAGAACGGCCAGTGGATATAAATGCCGAATCCGCTCACAGGCAGTTGTCCGTAAATAGCTTTAACGCCCGCGCTCTGTGACTGATTTTATTTTTTTCCGCCGGCGGTAATTCGGCAAAGGAAAGACTGTGGCCTTCGGGAACGAACATAGGATCGTAACCGAAACCGTTTTCTCCTTTTACCGGCCAGCGCAGGAAACCGTTAACCCGGCCTTCGAATTCTTCCGTATCTCCGTCAGGCCAGGCAATGACGACCGCGCAGGAAAAATGCGCGGAACGGTTTGTTGTATTGCCCAATTCCTCATTTAATTTTTCCATTGCGTACATGAATCCGTTTTTTTTCGGTTCGTTGTAACGGGCGGAATAAATGCCGGGGCGGTTGTCCAAAGCGTGAACGCATAATCCCGAATCGTCGCCCAGCGCGGGAATTCCGGCTTCTTTGGCGGCGCAGACGGCTTTAATCCGCGCGTTTTCAATGAAAGTTTTTCCGGTTTCTTCGGGTTCTGTCAAAGACAGATCGTCGGCAGATAAAACCGTAATTCCAAAAGGCGCGAGAATCGTCTGCATTTCTTTGACTTTTCCTATGTTATGGGTTGCCAGGACGATTCTTTTTTCGATCAGTTTGCGCATTTTATTCTCCTAAGACGTCATGTTGGATTTTACTTAATTCAGCCGTGCCCTTACAGGCCAATTCGTACAGCGTTTTGAATTCGTCGGAAGAAAACGGCGTCCGTTCGGCTGTTCCCTGAATTTCGACAATACCGCCTTTTCCGGTAATAACAAAGTTGGAATCGGTCTGCGCGTTAGAATCTTCGATGTAATCCAGGTCCAGCACGGGCGTTCCTTCGTAAATGCCGCAGGAAACGGCGGATACCGTGTCTAACAGCGGCAGCGTATAAAACCGGCGGTGTTCGCGCAGTTTCTGCAAAGCCAGGTGCAAAGCGACAAAACCGCCCGTAATCGAAGCCGTCCGCGTGCCGCCGTCAGCCTGAATAACGTCGCAGTCGATTTTAATGCATATTTCCCCCAGTGCTTTCATATCGACAACGGAACGCAGCGCCCGCCCGATTAAACGCTGGATTTCCTGCGTGCGTCCCGTCTGGCCTTTTTTGGCTTCCCTTTCCGTACGGGTGCCGGTCGCGCGGGGAATCATGCCATATTCGGCGGTAATCCAGCCTTTACCCGTATTGCGCATCCACATCGGCACTTTGTCTTCAACCGTGGCCGTGCAGATCACGTGCGTATCGCCGCATTTGATCAGGCATGAGCCTTCGGCATGTTTGTTGATATTCGGTTCTATCGTGACTTTGCGTAACTCGTCCGGCAGTCTTTTTGAAGGTCTTTCCATTTTTCCTGTCCTTATCTGTTGAATAAATCATTTGTCCTGTTGACGTTTGATACTACGATTACTACATTTATCAACTATGAATAAGCAAATATTAACTTTATCCGAACTAAATAACCGATCCCGCGATATTTTTAAATCGCTGGTTGACGCGTATTTGGCAACGGGCGAACCCGTCGGATCCAAGACTTTGTCCCGTTTGTTGGATTTTTCATTGTCTTCGGCAACGATTCGCAACGTTATGTCGGATTTGGAATCGTCCGGTCTGCTGTCGTCGCCGCATACGTCTGCCGGACGGATTCCGACCGAACGCGGATTAAAGCTGTTTGTTGACGGTTTTTTGGAAATAGGCGCTTTGGAAAAAGACGAACGCCACGCTATTGAAGCGCACTGCCGTACGGCCGGAATAAATATTGAAACCATGCTGACGCAGGCTTCAGCGATGTTGTCCGGGTTATCCAAATGCGCGGGAGTCGTTATTGCCCCGAAGACCGAAGCGCCGCTGAAACATATTGAATTTGTGCATTTGGGGGCGGACCGGGCTTTGGTCGTTATGGTAACGGCGGACGGCGCGGTGGAAAACCGTTTGATTAATATTCCGCCGGGAACGTTGCCGGTTGCTTTGACCGAAGCGACAAATTATTTAAACGCGCGTCTGCACGGCCGGACGCTGGAAGAAGCCCGGGAAGAAATTTTAAAGGAAACCGAACAGCATCAAGCGCAGCTGGACGAAGTGTCTTCCCGTCTGGTTGCGGCGGGTCTGGCGGCATGGGCCGGCGGGAAAAAAGGCGTTTTAATCGTCAAAGGGCAGGCCAATCTGTTGGAAAACATACAGGCGATAGAAGACCTGGAACGTGTCCGTAACCTTTTTGCCGTTCTGGAAGCCCAGGAAAGTATGACAAAACTGCTGGATTTAACGGAAACAGCCGATGGGATACAGATATATATCGGATCTGAAAATAAATTGTTTGATTTGTCCGGCTGTTCGATGATTACGGCGCCGTACCGCAACAGCCGGGAAAAAATCATCGGCGCGGTCGGGATTATCGGTCCGACAAGAATGAATTACGCCAGAATTATTCCTCTGGTAGATTATACGTCACAGGTTGTCAGTAAATTGATAGGATAGGAAAAGATGACAAAGCACCATAAACGCGATGAAGAACTGAACGAAGTAAAACAGGAACTGGACGAAGTCCGGCAGGAAGCCGAAGCATGTGCCGAAGCGGCCGAAGAAGCCGAAAACGTTCAGGCCGGAAAAATTACGGAGATGCAGGCGGAAATTGACAAGCTGAAGGATTTGTATCTGCGTTCCCAGGCAGAAATGGAAAATTTGCGGCGCAGGACGCAGCAGGAACTGGAAAAACGTTCAAAATTTGCCGTTTCTTCTTTCGCGCAGGATCTGCTGCCTGTCAATGATAATCTTTCCCGCGCGATGGCCAGTATTCCCGATTCGGAAAGGGAAAATCAGAATGATTTGGTGAAAAATCTGCTGGTCGGTTTGGAATTGACTCAAAAGGATTTAAATGCGGCTTTGGAAAAAAACAACGTGACGGCGATTGAAAGTGTCGGGCGGATTTTTGATCCGAATCTGCATAAAGTCGTACAGGAAATTGACGATCCGGACAAACCGGCCGGAACGATTGTGCAGGAATGGCAAAAAGGCTATATGATCGGCGGCGACCGCGTTCTGCGCGAAGCTGTTGTCGTTGTAACGCGCGGCGGTCCTCAGCCCGGTCAGGAACAGGCGGAACATATTGATACGACGGTTTAATACGAAAAAAGCCCGGAATTCCGGGCTTTTTTTTTATAACCATCTGACGCCTTTTTTCCGCCATCTTCCGGATCCCAGGTAAACCAAAGCCAAAATATTGGACGCGAAAGAAGCCAGCGGCGAAGCAAAGCCGACGGCATATAAGGAAGCGCCGGCCATTGTGCTGAAATACCAGGCCATGGGAATTCTGAAAACAAAAGTACACAAAACATTGTTCAGCATGGAAAAAAACGACCGCCCGCATCCGTTAAAAAAGCCGTTGGTGCAGAAAACGACGGGAACCATGATATATTCAAAACAGAAACTTTTTGCATAAGCTGTTCCGGCTTCAATCGTTTCGCGGGCGCCGAAGGAATTTTGATCCATAAAAAATCCGATAATTTTTTCGGGAACGCTCAGGAACAAAATAATGGCGGCGATTCCGAACATCATTGTGCCGATAATTCCCAGTTTTAAGGTATATATGGCCCGGACCGGTTTATGCGCGCCGATATTTTGCGCGGTAATGGCCGAAATTGCTCCCATGGCCGACAAAGCCGGCAGCATGGCAAAAGCGTTAATTCTGCCGACGATGCCGACTCCGGCGGCGGCGGCCATGCCCATGGCGTTGATAATGGACGTGATGAACATAAAAGACAGATCAATCAATCCGCCGGTAACGGAAATCGGCAGACCAACCCTGAATAATTCGCGCACGATCGCGCGATCGGGAAAAAAGTTTCGAAGCTTAAATTCAAATTGCACGTTTTTACGCATAAAGAAATAAGCAAACAGCATACTTATTCCCTGCCCAGCGACTGTCGCGACGGCCGCGCCGGCTGCACCCATATGGAAAACAGCGACTAAAATCAAATCGCCGATAATATTGAACACACAGGCGACCGCGACAAAAATCAGCGGCGCGACAGAATTTCCCAGTCCGCGGAAAACAGCTGAAAAAGCATTGTATCCCGTAATAAAAATAACTCCTAAAACGCAAATATCGGAATAAGCCTTTGTTTCTTCAAAAGCGTTTTCCGGCACTTGCATCAGCTTTAAAATCAGCGGCATAACAGCCAGCATGACCAGCGTTAAAATAACGGCGCAAACCATGAACAGACATAAACTGGTGCCGATACAGCGGCGCAGCTTTTCCTGATTTCCGGCCCCGACATATTGCCCGATCAATACGGTTGATCCTGTCGTCAGGCCGGAAATTAAGTTCAGGATAAACATCATAATGCAGCTGCCATTGGCTACGGCCGCGACGGAAACGCTACCGTTGCCGAACCGTCCGACAATGAACAGATCAACCGTGTTGTATAAGGCCTGCAGCAAATAGGCCAGCAGGAAAGGAAAAGAAAATTGCCATAAATTAACCAAAGCGCTACCGCGGGTTAAATCCTGTTGCGCTCCGATTTTCATTTTATACTCCGGAAAGCTCTTTTGAGCGTTGTTCGGCCGCTTTGACCGCTTGAACCAGCAAAGGTTCTAATCCCGTCCGTGGATCCGTTAAAATATTCAAAGCCGCCGCCGTCGTGCCGTTCGGCGTGGTAACGTTTTGCCTTAATTTGGCAGGATCTTCGCCGCTTTCCCGCATCAGCAGGGCAGAGCCGATAACCGTCGCTTTGGCCAGCTTTTCCGCCGTTTCGTCAGGTAAACCGGCAGCTTTTGCCGCATTTGCCAAAGCTTCCGTTAAATAAAAAACATATGCCGGGCCGCTGCCGGAAACGGCTGTGACGGCGTCAATCTGTTCTTCGGCGTTTAACCAGATAACATCGCCGCAGGCTTTTAAAACGGAATCTGCCAGCTGTTTTTGTTTTTCGGAAGCTTCCGGCGAAGCGGTCACCGCCGTAATCCCCGCCCCGATTGCCGCGGGCGTGTTCGGCATCGCGCGGAAAACAACCGTCTGCGCGCCCAGTTTTTCCTTAAACCAGCTGACGCGCCGTCCCGCGATAATGGATAAAACGGCGGCTCCTTTGGCGGCGAAAGGTTTGATATCGTCAATGACCTGTTCGATTAAAAACGGTTTTACGGCCAAAAAAACAATGTCGGGAACAAAATCCGTCAATTCCAAAGCCGAAGCGGCACAGATAATTCCTTTAGCTTTTAATTCTGCCCTGACGGTTTCGTTTGGTTCCGCGACACGTATCTGCCGGGAAGAAAACCCGTTTTTTAATAATCCGTTTAAGACGGCTCCGCCCATTTTTCCGCAGCCGACGAGTAAAAGAGAATTTGACAGGCTCATAAAATGCTCCTTCATGTTTTAAAATTTTTTTTAAAATAAGACGATTCCCGCTTTTTTTAAAGAAAAACATTTGAGGAAAAGGACCATTTTGGCATATAAAAGAAAAAGCTGACAAAATAACGAGGGTACCATGTATGTAATTACAGGCGGCGCCGGCTTTCTGGGATCAAACCTTGCGGCCGGCATAGAAGAACGGGGGCTGGGGGAAATCACCATAGTCGACCGTTTTCAGACAGACGACAGATGGCGCAATATAGCAAAAAGATCTTTGCGCGACATAGTTTTTCCTGAAAAAATTTTTGAATATCTCGATGCGCATGCCGGCCGGATCGACGCGGTGCTGCATATCAACTACACGGGATTTGCGCAGGAAGACAACGTTGACGCCCTGATTGACGACCGTATTCATCTGACATGGCGGTTATGGTCGTGGTGTTCGCATCACCAGGTTCCTTTTATTTACGATTCAACGGCCGGCGTATACGGGGACGGGTCTTTGGGGTTCAAAGACGACGATTCCGCCGAAGAACTGGCCAAGCTGAAACCCTTGTCCGCCGCCGCTTGGACAAAGCTGTTTTTGGACAGGAAAATCATAGATACGATCAACCGAGGCGAAACCGTCCCGCCGCAATGGATCGGTCTGCGTTGTTTTAATTTGTACGGGCCGAACGAATATCATAACACCCGCCATCAAAGCGTTATCCCCAGAATTTACAACGCGGCGAAAAACGGCAAGCTGTTCCCGTTGTTTAAATCGGAAAATCCGGCTTATAAAGACGGGGAGCAAATGCGTGATTTTATGTGGATCGACGATACGGTTGACGTTATTTTATGGCTGATGCGGCACCCTGAAATCAGCGGTTTGTTTAATATCGGGACGGGTCAGGCGCGGACGTATGCCGATGTTTTGCGCGCCGTTTACACGGCGCTGGACGAAAAACCGGAAATGGACTTTATGGATCTGCCGGCTGAAATCAAAGGGCAGTATCAATATTTTACCCAGGCCGATATTCAAAAGCTCAGAACGGCAGGATATACAAAGCCTTTTACTTCTTTGGAAGACGGCGTGGCGAAATATGTCCGGGAATATCTGGAATCCGCTGATCCGTACAGATGACAGAGGTAAAAAATGACTTATCAAGGGCTGCCTTTTCCCGATATTGATCCTGTCGCCGTTTATATCGGCAGTTTCGGTTTGCGGTGGTATTCCCTGGCTTATCTGGCGGGGATCGTTTTGGCGTGGTTTTTGGCGCGCCAAATGGTCAGGCGTTATCCGAATCCGGTAACGGAAATTATGATTGACGACGTTATTTTCTGGGCCACCGTCGGATTGATTGCCGGCGGACGGCTGGGATATATTTTGTTTTATAATTTCGGTTATTATATGGAAAATCCGCTGCAGATTTTTGCTTTGTGGAAAGGCGGCATGTCTTTTCACGGCGGTTTGATCGGCGTGATTACGGCTGTTTTTTTGTACGCCCGCAGCGTCAAAGTCAGTTTTTTTCAATTTACGGACATATTGGCTTGCGTTGCTCCGATCGGCTTGTTTTTCGGGCGTTTGGCGAATTTTGCCAATTCGGAATTGTACGGACGCGTAACGGTTTCCGTTCCCTGGGCCGTTATTTTCCCGAACGGCGGGCCTTTGCCGCGTCACCCCAGCCAGCTGTATGAAGCCGGTTTTGAAGGACTGCTGCTGTTTTGCGTTTTATATTTTTTGTGGACGCGCAGCGTATGGGTCAGGATTCGTCCGGGATTTCTTTCCGGACTGTTTTTGTTCGGCTATGCCGTTGTGCGCGGCGTTGTCGAAAATTTCAGGGAACCGGACGCGCAGATCGGATTTTTGTTTGCCCGCGTTACAATGGGACAGATGCTGACCGTTCCGATGCTGATCGGCGGCGTGTGGATAATGATATGGGCCGTGAAAAAAGCTTAGACATAATGTGTTTTCTCTGCTATTCCATAAGGAGAAACAGCAAAGACTCAGGGCTTTGAAAAGTATGCCGGTTAGTTTCAAAAGACGGGGTTTTTTTAACACAATCGTTTCATTAATCCGCATGAAACTGATTATTCCCATGCTTCGTTCCAAAAACCCGCCGGAAATTACGGCGCGCGGTTCGATGATCGGCATGGGCTGGGCAATGACGCCTTTGGTCGGGATTCAGATGTACCTGACTTTTTTAACGTGGCTGGCCTGCCGGAAATTTTTTAAATGGAATTTTAATCTGCCCGTGGCGATTGCCTGGAACTGGGTGACGAACGTTTTTACCGTTCCGCCGTTTTATTATGCTTTTTATGTCACGGGCAAGATTATGATGGGCGAATTCGGCGAACGGACAACATACGCTAAGTTTTACGGGCTGATCAAAACGGTTTTAAATGAAGACGGGATAATCGAAGCTTTAAAGGCGATGAGCGCCGTTTTGATTAAAGACTGGGGTTTCGCCATGATGATCGGGTCCGTTCCCTGGATTGTTTTCGGCGGCTGGGGGGCGTATGCCTGGACGTTATGGTATATCCGCCGCCGGCAGAAGACTTTGGCCCGGCGGCTGGCCAACCGTCAGAAAAAGCTTGAAAAGAAAATAGAAACGACGCAAAAAAGGTTCGAACGAAAAGTTGAAAAAGCCGAACATAAAATGGAAATTAAACAGCTGAAGTTTGAAAACAAACAAAAAAAATTAGAAGAAAAGCTGGAAAAAACAATCGCGGCGCAGGAAGAAGTTTTTTTGGATAAACCGCAGGACGATGTTCAATGACAAAAACGACTCTTTGTTTTTCAGAAAATATCCGGTCCCGTTTTTTTACCCGTAAAAACGGCGTTTCAACGGGCGATTTTGCTTCTTTAAATTGCTCTGTCAAAGTCGGCGACAACCCCGCGAAGGTACGTGAAAATATGCGCCGTGTCGCGGGCAATCTGGGCTGTACGGTGGAAAAGCTGTTTGTGCTGCATCAGACTCATTCGTCGATCGTCATGCCTGTAACGACGCGCGAACCGTTTGAAAAAACGCCGTACGGCGACGCTTTGGTGACAAACCGGTCCAATATCTTTTTAGGAATTAAGACGGCGGACTGCGCTCCCGTTTTGCTGGCCGACGCTCAAAACGGCGTTGTCGCCGCGGCGCATGCGGGCTGGCGCGGCGCGGCCGGCGGCATTTTGGAAAACACGGTGCGGACAATGGTTGAAATGGGGGCTGAAACGGATAATATTTCCGCTTTGATCGGGCCGTGCATTGCGCCGCAGTCTTATGAGGTCGGCGAAGACATGAAAGAATCTTTTTTGCAGGCAGATGCGAAAGCTTCTTTGTTTTTTGTTCCCGCCGGAGCGGGAAAATACAGATTTGATCTGCCCGGGTATGTTCTGGCCAGACTGGAACGCCAGGGGATCGGAGCGGCCGAATGGGTCGGCGAAGATACGTATGCTTTGGAAAAAGAATACTTTTCTTACCGCCGTTCGGCGCAAAAAGGCGAAAACAGCGGACGGCAGATTTCCGTAATCGGACTGTTGGACGAGGCCTTGTTTTAATTACAGATAAGGGATAAGAGATGAAAGTTTTTTCAGGAAACAGCAACATTCCGTTCGCACAGGCGGTCGCAGCTTATATGGACACATCGTTGTCGAAATGTTCCGTCCGCCGTTTTGCCGACAATGAAATATTTGTCGAAGTGCAGGAAACCGTCCGCGGCCAGGACGTTTTTATTGTTCAGCCGACCAGTTCGCCTGTAAACGATCATTTAATGGAACTGCTGATTATGCTGGATACGTTTAAACGTTCTTCGGCGCGCAGGATTACGGCGGTTGTTCCTTATTTCGGTTATGCCCGCCAGGACAGGCGTTCCGCGCCGCGCACGCCGATTTCTGCGAAATTGGTGGCGGATCTGATTACTTCCGCCGGGGCCAGCCGTGTTGTTACGATGGATCTGCATGCCGGACAAATTCAGGGGTTCTTTAATATTCCGGTTGATAATTTGATGGCCGCGCCGGTTATGGTAAAAGATATTATGTATCATTTCCGGGATAAAACGCCGATGATTGTTTCGCCCGATGTCGGCGGCGTCGTGCGCGCCCGCGGGATAGCCAAACGTCTGCATGCCGATTTGGCAATTATTGACAAACGCCGGGAACGCGCGGGCGTATCCGAAGTGATGAACATTATCGGCGAAGTCGAAGGCCAGGACTGCATTTTGGTAGACGATATCGTCGATTCTGCCGGCACATTATGCAATGCGGCGGTCGCGTTAAAAAATGCCGGAGCCAATTCGGTGCACGCTTATGTTACGCACGGGGTATTGTCCGGCGAAGCGGTCAAACGCGTAACGGATTCTCCGTTGGAATCTTTGGTGATTACGGATACGATCGAACCGACGCAGGCGGTAAAGGACGCGAAGAATATCCGTGTCGTTTCGGTTGCCGAACTGGTCGGCGAATCGATTTTGCGCATCAGCGAAGAACGCTCCGTTACCAGCCTGTTTTACTAAAATAAAACTCTTTAAAAGCCCTCTGTTTATTTCAGGGGGCTTTTTGATTGCTCTTTTTTTTTATTTCGCTAGTATATATACGAATCCGGTTTTGCCGGGTTCAGGGCGTCAGAAACCCTTTTTACGATAGTCGCATTGTGTATGGCGACTCATAAATTATACGCCAGATCTGCCCCGTAAGGGCGGATGATGGCGTCATAAGGCTATGCGCGAAAGCGCCATGCCGTCTTATCGTAAACGGTTTCTGAACATCCGCCCGCTCTAACAGGCGGGTTTTTGTTTGTCAGAAAATAAGGATCGTTCAGAAAATGCGCGAAATTTTACAAAAAGCCTTTTCGTTTCATAAAACGAAAATCCGGAAAACACTTCGAATCCTGAATAAAAAAATCGTATTTTGGAATTACCGTTATATGATTCGGGAAATTTACCGTTACCAAAATTTCCAAAGATTGTCGAAGAATTTGAAAAACCAGGGAATTACCTTGCCTGCGGACGCGATCGGCCTGATTGAAGAAAGCGAAATCGTCAAAGTTCCGCTTAAAGAAATCCGCCGAAAATGGAATGGAAAACTGTTGACGCTGGCGGATTGTTCTCCGTTTAAGTATTTGCAGACAAGGGATAAGCAAATTTACAGCGATTACATTCAAAAGCATATTGATTTGGGCGTGTTGCCCGCTGATGCCGATAAAACGCCGGAACGCTTTGAAAATCTGGAAAAATCCATGAATGAAAAAGGATATGACCCGGCTTTGTGCGTTGTCGTTTTGAACAAAGACAATGTCATTATCGACGGTCAGCACCGTTGCTGTATTTTACTGTATAAATTCGGTCCCGATTACCGGGTAACGGCTATACGCGAAAAACAACGTTAAAGATATTGCTTTTCTTTTTAAAACGGTGTAAACAAACGAAAGCTTTCCGCATGGTGCGGAAAATAACGGTTCAGGCACCCCTGGAGGCAGAACCGTTTTGATTTTAAAAGGATAAAATTTATGGCTAAAACTACTTCCATTCGCGTTAATGAACGCAAAACGGCAGGTAAGGGGGCGGCTCGCGCGGAACGTCGCGCAGGTTTAATTCCCGGTGTTATTTACGGTGAAAAGAAAGAACCCGTGATGTTCTCTATTTCCGCCTTGGATTTGGACGCGCAAATGCGCCAGAAGGGTTTCTGGACCCGTCAGTTCGAAATCGAAGTCGGTAAAAACAAGTATCACGCCATCTGTCAGGACATTCAGACGCACCCGTTGACGGATCGTCCGATTCATATTGATTTTCTGCGCGTTTCCGAAAATGCGGAATTGCAGATTGAAGTTCCTGTCATGTACGAAAACGAACTGGCCTGCCCGGGTCTGAAACTGGGCGGTACGCTGAACGCGATTTACCGCGCTATTGAAGTTTCCTGTAAGCCGAAGGATATTCCGGAAACGCTGTTTGTCGATCTGACCGGTCTGGAAATCGGTGACGTTGTTAAAATGTCCGACATTAAATTCCCGGCGGGCGTCAAACCTGTCGAAGACATGGATACAACGATTGCCGCTATTGCGGCGCCGTCTTCTATGGAAGAAGCCGTTGAAGAAACCGCCGCTGCCGATACGGCTGCTGCCGCGGCTCCTGCGGCTGACGCTGCGGCGAAGGCTTAATAAAGGATCAGGCCGATGTTTTTGGTTGTTGGTCTTGGGAATCCGGGATCCGAATATAAAAACAGTCGGCATAATATCGGGTTTATGGCGGCGGACGAATTGTTCCGCCGCTATAATTTTTCCCCGTGGCGCAAACGGTTTAACGGCGAAACGGCCGAAGGCGTCATTAACGGGCAGAAAATTCTGCTGTTAAAGCCGCATACTTTTATGAATAATTCGGGACGCGCCGTTTCGGCGGCCATGGCTTTTTATAAAATTCCGCCGCGGAATGTGATTGTCCTGCATGACGATATGGATTGCCCGATCGGGAAATTAAAAGGCAAAGTCGGCGGCGGAGCGGGCGGTCATAACGGCCTGAAAAGCATTGATGAATACTGTACGCCGGATTATATGCGGATCAGGGTCGGCGTCGGGCGGCCTTTGCACGGGGAACAGGTCATTAATTGGATTATTGCCAATTTTCCCAAAGAAGATCTGGAAAAAATCCGTGTTTTGTTGGAAGACGCGGCTGAAACATTTCCTTTTGTTTTATCGGGCGGTGTTTCCGAATTTACTTCCAGACTGGCCGTATATCAGCAAAAAAAATCAAAAAAGGAATAAAAGATGGGATTTAACTGCGGAATTGTCGGCTTGCCTAACGTCGGCAAATCAACCTTGTTTAACGCTTTAACGTCAACGATGGCGGCGCAGGCGGCGAATTATCCGTTTTGTACGATCGAACCGAATGTCGGCCGCGTGGCGGTGCCCGATCCGCGGCTGAAAATTCTGTCCGAACTGGCAGATTCCAAACAGACAATTTACACACAGCTGGAATTTGTCGATATCGCGGGGCTGGTCAAGGGCGCGTCCAAAGGCGAAGGGCTGGGCAATCAGTTTTTGGCTTCGATCCGCGAAGTCGATGCGATTGTGCATGTTTTGCGCTGTTTTGAAAACGGCGACATTACACATGTCGAAGGATCGATTGATCCTGTGCGCGATGCGGAAACGATTGAAACCGAACTGATGCTGTCGGATCTGGACAGCCTGGAACGCCGGATCGTGCCGTTTGAAAAAAAAGCCCGCGCCGGGGAAAAAGAAGGCAAGGAAATGGTTGCCGTCATGCAGCCTGTTCTGGACGCTTTGCGCGCGGGAAAACCGGCGCGTACCGTTCATTTTGAAGATGAAGAACAGCAAAAACTTTATAAACAGCTGTATCTGCTGACTTCCAAACCGGTTTTATACGCCTGCAATGTAGACGAAGCGTCTGCCGCGACGGGGAATGAATTTTCAAAACGTGTTTTTGAAATGGCCGAAAAGCAGGGCAATCAGGCGGTTGTGATTTCCGCGGCGATTGAATCCGAAGTCGCTTTGCTGGAAAGCGCCGAGGAACAAAAAGAATTTTTGGAAACGCTGGGGTTAGAGGAAACGGGATTGAACCGGGTGATTGCGGCAGGATATAAGCTGTTGAATTTAAAAACGTTTTTCACTGTCGGACCGAAAGAATCAAAAGCCTGGACAATCCGGAACGGCATGACGGCGCCGCAGGCGGCGGGCGTTATTCATTCAGATTTTGAAAAAGGCTTTATCCGCGCCGAAGTCATTTCATATGACGATTTTATCGTTTGCAAAAGCGAAGCCAAAGCCCGTGAAATGGGCAAGCTGCGTTCCGAAGGCAAAACATACGTGATGCAGGACGGCGATATCTGCCATTTCCTGTTCAATGTTTAGGACGCTTTAAGAATGCGTTTAGCGTTATATGAACCGGATATTCCGCAGAATACGGGGACGCTGATGCGTTTGGCGGCTTGTTTTAATCTGCCCGTCGATATTATTGAACCGTGCGGTTTTGTTTTTAACGATCAGAAAATGCGCCGCGCGGGTATGGATTACCTGGACATTGTCGATTATACCCGCCATGATTCGTGGGAAAAGTTTTATAAGTGTCGCCGGGGGCGGATTGTTTTACTGACGACCAAAGGATCCGAACCGTATCAGAAATTTACGTTTCAAAACGATGATATTTTGCTGCTGGGCCGCGAAAGCGCCGGGGTTCCGGATTTTGTTCATCAGGCGGCCGACGCGCGCCTGCGTATTCCGATGCGTCCCGAAACCCGTTCCATCAATGTAGCCGTTTCGGGAGCAATCGTATTAGGCGAAGCTTTACGTCAGACAGGATCTTTCGATTTATTAACTTAAAGTAGTAATTAAACCGTTTGTATATATTTTAAATGGATAATAATTAGCTTATTATCCGTTTATTCAAAATATACAGAAAGGTTTTACAAATGAAAAAAACATTATTATTAACGACGGCTGCCGTGCTGTTTTCTTTTTCGGTTCAGGCTGCACCCGCGGCAAATCAGACAGCTTCCGCGCCGAAGGAAACGAAAACCATTGCGCCGTACGCTTCTGTCAAGGCCGTTTATTCATGGGAAAAAGTAAAATTAAGCGATGATGAAAGCCCGGCTTCTTCTACATTTAAGGCGCCCGGATTAAATATTGCCGTCGGCGCTGATTTTCAGGGAATCCGCGCCGAAGACGGAATCCGCGCTGAAATCGAATATGCCTATCGCGCATTAAAATCGAAAACGTCTGTTGATGAAGATGTTGTCGGCAAAGAAAAATTCGGTATGCAGACTTATATGCTGAACGCTTATTACGATATTGGAACGGGCACGATGGTAAAACCGTATGTCGGCGCCGGTTTGGGTTTGGCTGACATTAAAGTGAAATATCAGGATGCTGAAGATTTGGTTTCAATTTCCAAAACGAAATTTGCCTGGAATTTAAATGCGGGTGTTGGTTTTGAAGTTGCCGAAAATGTCACGGTTGACGTCGGTTATCGTTATTTATAGGTTGAGGAAGCCAAAAAAGAACTTTTGAAAATTAAAACAAGAGCCAATGAAATTTCCGTCGGTGTCCGGTTTGATTTTTAATTGATATTGTATAAATGAAAAAGGCTCTGGAAAACAGAGCCTTTTTTATTGAGGAAATTTTATTTCGAATAATCTCTTGCGCCGAACAGAGCGGTGCCGACGCGGACAAAGGTCGCTCCTTGTTGTATGGCAATGGGGTAATCGTCGCTCATTCCCATGGACAGTTCCGGTAAACCGGCTTCGCCGGCCAGTTTTTTCAATAAAGCAAAATGCGGCGCAGGTTCGTCGTCCACGGGCGGAATACACATTAACCCGATGATATTCAGCCCTAAATCGCGGCACCGGTTAACCAGAAAAATTGTTTCACGTGGAACACAACCGCTTTTTTGCGGTTCTTCGCCGGTGTTGACCTGTACGAAACAGGGAAGATTTTTTCCCTGTTTTTTCATTTCTTCAGCCAGCTTTTCGGCGATTTCAGGCCGGTCGACGGATTCAATAACGTCAAACAAACAAACGGCGTCTTTGGCTTTGTTTGTTTGCAGCGGGCCGATTAAATGCAGCTTTAGATCAGAATACTGTTCTTTTAAAGCGGGGTATTTCCGCATGGCTTCCTGAACGCGGTTTTCGCCGAATACGCGGTGTCCCGCTTTGATCAAAGGCAGAATTTCGTCTGTTTCGTGCATTTTCGAAACGGCGACGAGCGTGATTTTGTCTTTGTCCCGCCCGCAGCCCGCGGCCGCTTTTTCTATGACAGAGCGGACCGCGGAAAAATTTTCTAAAACAGTCATTGTTTTATTCTCAGAAATTTAAGTTCATACCGATCGCTACGGCCGGGCCTTTATTGCTTAAACCGCGAATGTCCGAAGCGGATTTAAAGTCTAAATAAGCCAAATCGGCAAACACGTCAATTCCCGCCAGAATTTTATACTGGGCGGACAGCTGGTACATACTGAACACGTCTTTTTTTCCTTCGACCGTCAAACTGTCGGCCCGGGATTGAAAAACGTCGGCGCTGGCGGCAAAGGGGCCGGCGCTGAATTTCACACCCGCGTCCCAGCTGGTTCCTTTGGCAACATTGGCATAAGGGTTTAAAAATTCTGCCGTGTCGCGGGACATGTTCGTGTAATGATAGGAACCGCCGACGGACCAGTTGCCGAAACTGATATTTAACCCGGCGCCGTATTCGTTAATGTTTTTTTCTTTCGCCCATTCGTCGTTTGCGCGCAAATTCGGTTTGTAAACGGTATAAGACGCGCTGGTTTCCAGGTCAAAGGAACCGAAGTCATGCTGGAACAGGGCCGTCGCGTCGGCGCCGTATTTAAATAACTTGATTCCTCCGCTGGGAATTAATAGGTTGTCGTCGTCTTTTCCTTTTTTCTTGTTGCCGGGCATCAGACTGATCCCCGCGGTAAATCCGGAAACGGTCGGCGTAATATAGGATATTTTGGTCGATATATCGTCTAAAAGAGCATATGTCGCTTTATTGTAAGAAAAATAAGCCGGGACTGTAACGACGCGCCTGAAATCGGTTTCCTGTACGCCCAAAGTACTGACGTTCGGCGAAGTGACCGACATCTGATTGGAAACGTTTTTAACGTTGCCGACAATAAGGCGCCCGATTTTAGAATCGACGGTCATATATGTTTCATCAATCGTATGATCGGACGTATCGCTGTCGGTTCCGGCTTCCAGCTGAACCATGGCGCCGATTTTAACGCCGTTTTGCAAAGTTGTTGATCCGGAAAAATATATTTCGGCATTTCCCATGACGTCGAAATTATTATATTCGCCGATCGGCATTGCGGAAGTGGCGCTAAGCTGTTTTAACGTTGTCCGTTTTTGGTTCGTATAGGTGCCGTACCAAGTCATGTAACCGCCCAGCTGTAATTCTACGGGCTGGTCAAAGGCTTCAACGGTCGCTGTTTGGGCTGTTGCTGCAAAAGGAAAGGCTGCTGTCAGAAAAACAGCGGAAAGCCAATATCTTTTCATAATTAATTTTTCTCCTTGGAAATAGGTTATCAAATCGGTTTCAGTTCAGCATCGCGAACTTAAGGAACACTTAAAACCGGAGTACAGTTATTATCCGTTATGCGCGTATTTAAAGCGCGGCAAAAAAGATTTCTTATTTTTCGGGTATTATCCGCTCCCTCTGATCAACAGTTGCAAAACGTCAAAGATTACAGAAATATACTCTAATAAATTTGTAAATAAAATATTAGC
The DNA here is from genome assembly GCA_021639925.1 of Alphaproteobacteria bacterium. Lineage (GTDB taxonomy): Bacteria > Pseudomonadota > Alphaproteobacteria > CAAGCB01 > CAG-977 > UBA11549. Next base: position 20,431 of record JAJXEL010000009.1, read on the forward strand.
TGGCTATAAGGCAATATCCGGTAAAAAAACCATAATTATTTTTGTTATCGGGTACGGGCAAATATGTTATGGTATTTTTGAAATAAATAACGAAACGGAAAAATGCGTTGAAAATACAGGGAAAATATGTTGCTGCGGCTTTATGCTGCTTTCTAAGCGCCTGCCGGACGGGACAAACGGAATATAAATATCCCGAAAAGGTTAACGGGCGTTATGAAATGCCTTCCGAAAAAACGGCGGAAGAAAAAAACGACACCGTTTTTGATAAAAAATATCTGACGTTTACGTTCGGCGGAAAAACGGACGCCCCTGTTTTGCCTGCGGAAAAGCCGGCGAAACAACATCAGGAAAATAACCGTCCTTTATGGCCGGCCGTTCTGCCGGTGCTGTCCCGTTACCCGATCGCTTTGGTCGAAAAAGACGAACTGGTTATGACGGAATGGTTTTCCGATCCTGAAAATCCGCGTCGGCAGTTAAAAATCAACGCGGTTAAAATCGGTTCCGACGTCCGGATAACGGTTCTGTGCCGACGGAAAGACGAAAACGGCGATTGGATTAATCAAAAAAATGACGCGACGCTTGCAGATAAAATTAAAAATGATATTGTGAAGCAGTCGTTTAACCACTAACCTTTTGTGCTGAAAGTCCGATCATGAGCGAAGAAAGATACAATTTTCGTACAACCGAAGAAAAATGGCAGAAAGCCTGGGAAGAAGCTGAAGTTTTTAAAGCGAAGGACGCTTCTGACAAACCAAAGTACTATGCTTTGGAAATGTTTCCGTATCCGTCCGGGAAAATACATATGGGACATGTGCGCAATTATGCTCAGGGCGACGTAATCGCCCGTTTCAAACTGGCGCAGGGGTATGACGTTTTGCACCCGATGGGGTGGGATTCTTTCGGTTTGCCGGCGGAAAACGCGGCGATTAAGCACGGCGTTCACCCCGCGAAATGGACGCGCGAAAATATCGCCAACATGCGCCGCGAAATGAAAAAAATGGGGCTTTCCATTGACTGGAGCCGCGAAGTTTCAACCTGTGAAGTCGAATATTACAAACACGAACAGAAAATGTTTTTGGACTTTTTGAAAAAAGGTCTGGCTTACCGCAAAGATTCCTGGGTCAACTGGGATCCGGTCGATCAGACGGTGCTGGCCAACGAACAGGTTGTCGACGGCAAAGGGTGGCGTACGGGGGCTCCGGTCGAACGGCGCAAATTATCGCAGTGGTTCTTGAAAATTACGGATTATGCCGACGAATTGCTGGAAAACCTGAAAACGATGGACGGCTGGCCCGAAAAAGTCCGTATCATGCAGGAAAACTGGATCGGCAAATCTTACGGCGCGTATATGTATTTTCCCGTAATCGGAACGGATAAAACACTGGAAGTCTTTACAACGCGCGCGGATACTTTGTTCGGGGCGTCTTTCTGCGCGATTTCCGCCGGTCACCCGATCGCGCGGGAACTGGCGAAAACCAATCCTGAATTGGCTAAGTTCATTAAAGAATGCGAAGCTTTGGGAACGTCGGTCGCTACAATCGAAGCCGCGGAAAAGAAAGGATTTGACACAGGCTTAAAAGTGATGCACCCGTTTGCCGAAGAATTTAAAAAACTGGGCGGCAATCCCGAATTGCCGCTGTACGTGGCAAATTTTGTGTTAATGGAATACGGCACCGGCGCGATTTTCGCTTGCCCGGCGCATGATCAGCGCGACTTGGACTTCGCCCGTAAATACGGTTTGCCCGTCCGCGTCGTCGTCGCCCATAAAAACGAAGGTGTTCCCGTCGTGGAAGATAAAGCTTTTGACGACATTGCCGACGGCGTGGCTGTTAATTCCGCTTTTCTGGACGGCATGGCGACCAAAGACGCGATTTCCGCGATGATTAAACGGCTGGAAGAAATCGGCAAAGGCAAAGCGACGGTGCAGTACCGCCTGCGCGACTGGGGGGTTTCGCGCCAGCGTTACTGGGGCTGCCCGATTCCCGTTATTCATTGCGAACATTGCGGTATTGTTCCCGTTCCCGAACAGGATCTGCCGGTGACTTTGCCCGAAGACGTTACGTTTGAAGCGTCCGGCGGCAATCCGCTGGAACGTCACCCGACATGGAAACACGTTGCATGCCCGGTTTGCGGAAAACAGGCTTTGCGTGAAACGGACACGTTTGACACGTTTTTTGAATCTTCATGGTATTTTGCGCGTTATGCTTCGCCGCATGAAACGGAATGCGGATTTAAAAAAGACGCCGCCAACCACTGGCTGCCGGTTGATCAATATATCGGCGGAATTGAACACGCCGTTTTACATCTGCTGTATGCCCGTTTCTTTACCAAAGCTCTGCGCGACTGCGGCTATCTGGACATTGACGAACCGTTCAAAGGTCTGTTTACCCAGGGCATGGTCTGCCATGAAACGTACAAGGACGTTAACGGAAACTGGCTGTTCCCGACCGAAGTCGAAAAGAAATCCGACGGGACGGCGGTAAAAATCAAAGACGGTACGCCCGTTACGGTCGGCCGTTCCGAAAAAATGAGCAAATCAAAATATAATCTGGTTGATCCCGAAACAATATTGCAGACATACGGCGCTGACGCCGCCCGTGTGTTTATGTTGTCGGATACGCCGCCGGAACGCGATCTGGAATGGACGGAAGCGGGCATTGACGGCGCCTGGCGTTATATTAACCGTTTATGGCGTATGGCTTTGGCATGCCCCGGAAAAACGGCAAAGCCCGAAACGTTTTCCGCAGCGGCGGACAAATTGATCCGTATGGCGCATAAAACAATCGCCGCGGTAACCGAAGACCTGAATAAACTGCGTTTTAACGTTGCCGTGGCGCGTTTGCGCGAATTAACGAACGCGCTCGGAGAATTAAAGCTGACAGAGGACGGCGATAAGTATGCGTATCGTTTTGCTTTTGAAACGCTGGTCCGGTTAATCGCGCCGATAGCTCCGCATATTGCCGAAGAAATGTGGCATTTTATCGGCAATGAAACGCTGCTGGCGGAACAGCGCTGGCCTGTCGCCGACGCTGCGCTGGCCGCGGACGATAAAATTACCATGGCCGTTCAGGTAATGGGGAAAATGCGCGGCACAATCGAAGTCGCCAAAGACAGCGACGATGAAGCCGTTAAAGAAATCGCGCTGGCCCTGCCGACGGTCAAAGCCCAGCTGGAAGGCAAAACCATTCGTAAAATCATTGTTGTGAAGAATAAGATCGTCAATGTCGTTGCTGCGTAAGATAATTGTTTCGTTTGTTTTTCTGATTTTGCCGTCCTGCGGGTTCCGCCCGTTGTATGTCGGGCAGGGAACGGACGATTCGATTTCCGGCAAACAGTTAACGCAGGAAATGGCGGCAATTTTTATTGATACGATTCCTGACAGAACCGGCCAGATTCTGCGGCAGTCTTTGGCGAACAGACTGACGCCGCGCGGGGAAACGCAAAATCCCCGTTACCGGTTGTCCGTCCGTTTGTCGGAAGCCGTCATTTCCCAACAGGGCGTCAGACAGGATAATCTGGCGACACGTTATGTCATGACGTTTACGGCTTATTACACGCTTTATTCCTATCCTGAAAACAAAAGACTGCTTTCCGACAGTACGGTCGGGCGCAGCAGTTATGACGTTCAGCTGTCGCCGTATGCGACGGACGTCGCCGAACAAACGGCAAAAGAACGTATTATGAAGATTTTGGGGGACGATATTGCTTTGCGTCTGGCAGCGTTTTTAAAAAGTTATGATGTTTCCGAAAAGCCAGAACAATGACGAAATTAACACAGTCTGCCCTTGAAAATCTGTTTAAAACGGGCGCGCCGGAGCTCAAAGCCGTTTTGTTTTACGGCCAGGACGAAGGATTGGTTGAAGAATGCCGCGCCCGCATGACTTCGGCCGTTGTGGCGGATAAGGATCCTTTTCGCCTGGTGGAATTGACGCAGGCGCAAATAAAGGACGACCCGGCGCTTTTGTCGGCGGAAGCAAATGCCCTTTCCCTGATGGGAGGCCGCCGTGCGATCGTAATCCGCGGGGCGGATAATCATTTTACGACGGTTTTAAAAGATTTCCTGCCGTCATATAAAGGGGATTCTCTGTTAATTATAACGGCCGGCGGGTTGAAAACAAAGGATTCGCTGCCTTCACTGTTTACCCAATCGCCGGACCTGGCCGTTTTTCCCTGTTATGCGGACGAAGGTGAAGCTTTAAAACGTTTCGTTTTTCAGACTCTGTCGGATCAGGGATTTCAGACAACGCCGGAAGTTATTGCCTTTATTGCCGACAACCTGGGGGCAGATCGGCTTCAGTCGCGTTCGGAACTGGCCAAATTGTTTGCCTATATGGGGACTGAAAAAACAATTGCAATGGACGATGCGGCGGCCTGTATCGGCGACGCGTCCGCTTTGTCGATCGACCAGATGCTGTATGCTTTGTCTGCCGGCCGGCAAAAAGAGCTGCATGAAACATTGGACCGCCTGTTTGCCGAAGGACAAAGCCCGATCGGTTTGTTACGTTCGGCTGCCGGGCATTTTAAAAAGTTTCACGTTACACTTGCTAAAATTGCTGACGGAACCCCGGCAGAAGCCGCTATCGCGGCATTGCGGCTGCATTTTAAACGCACGGACGAATTTAAACGCCAGTTAAGGCAATGGAATTTGGCCAAAGTCGGCCGGGCATTAGATTTGCTGGCACGGGCCGAACAGGAATGTAAATTTTCGGCGCGGCCGCAGAAATTAATTTGCGCCCGTGTATTTTTGCAAATAGCCGCGCAGATTTCCCGCCGTTAATTAACGTTGATTCTTTTTTTGTTTTTTCAGCCAGACCGACGGATTGATTTTATTAAGTATCTTATCGACTTTTTCCTGTTGGATTTCAACGCCGATCGCCGTTTGCAGACTTTTGTGAATCCGCTGGTTAAACGGAGTGGATTCTTTGGATTTTTTCCCGGCAGCCTTTAAAATCATATCTTGTACGATATGGGTATCGTAAATTGTTTTGCCCAAAGTAATCAATCCCGACGCCGTTGCCCCGATTACCGGCCCTGCCGCGGCTGTCAAGGCGACCGTAGCGGCCAAACGGGCGCTGAGATGACCGGCAAAACGGATATAAGGCCGGCTGGCGTAGGCTTTTTTCTTTTTCGACCGGTTCAGCCCTTTTTGCGCGAACTGAGCCAGTTTTTCGAACCGCTGTTTTTCTTCGATCTTGCGCTGCCGCGCTTCCTGATGGGCGCGTCTGGCTTTGTCGATTTGGGAAAACAAAGTCGTTCCGATCGGACCCATTAAAATAAAACTGACGCCCATACCGCCCAGATTAACGGCCGTTTTGTTTTTGGCATAAAAGTTTTGAACGGGTTTCATGGCCATGGCCAGCTTTCCGGGCTGACGGGAAAGCGTATGTAAAAACTTCAACCCCGGCGATTTTTTTTCCGAAGAAAATGTTCCGGAATGAACGGTCAGTTTTTGCGCCTTTTGAAAAAATTTTTCAAGCGGTCCCAATTTTTTTGATTCTTCGCGAACTGCCTGCAGCGTTTCGGCCGTTGGCTGAACATTTGAAACATTTATACCGAAATTCTGACTTTTCAGCCAGACCAGCTGGGCGTTTTGATCCGATGCCCGAACGGAAACGTTCCGGCATTCTTTCTGCGCGGCGAATCCGGCCAGCGCCTGAACGTTTTCAGGCGTTGCCTGTCCCAAAAGAGAACAGGAATCGGCGTTTATTGTTATGGCAAAGGCATTTTTGTCAAATGAAGCCGTAATCGCTTTATTTTCAGTGTCATAACGGACGATTCTTAATTTTTGGCGCAGTATTTCCGGCAGATTTTGATGGAAAAAAGCCAAATCTTCCACCCGGTTTCCCGACAACAGGGCAGGAGCTTCTTTATCACGCAGCAAACTGATTTTTTCCATCGCATCTTCCCTTTGGAAAAGTTTTACGGCATATAAG
>JAJXEL010000009.1:26373-27743 GCA_021639925.1 Alphaproteobacteria bacterium
TATAACAGCTTTTTACAAAAAATCACGTATTTTTTGTCTATATTTCCCTGAAAACTTTTTTAAAGATAAAATCAACCTGCGCCGTATAGAATCCCGTGTCAAACAAAGCTTCCAGCCGTTCTACGGAAAGGGCGCGCATAACGTCCGCGTCAGATTCCAGCAGATCTTTGAAACTTCCTTCGCCCGCCCAGACTTTCATAGCGTTTCTTTGCGTCAGTTTGTAGGCTTCTTCGCGTTTCATGCCGGCGTCGACCAAAGCCAGCATGACGCGCTGGGAAAAGATCAATCCTTTTAAACGGTTCAGATTCGCCAGCATGTTTTCCGGGTAAATCAGCAGCTTTTCAATAATTCCCGCCAGACGGTTCAAACAAAAATCCAGTCCGATCATCGCATCGGGAGCAATAATACGTTCGTTGGAAGAATGCGATATGTCGCGTTCATGCCACAAAGCGACGTTTTCCATGGCCGGAATAGCATATGAACGTAAAAGACGGGCCAAACCGGTCAGATTTTCGGATAAAACAGGATTGCGTTTATGCGGCATGGCCGACGATCCTTTTTGCCCGGCTGAAAAATATTCTTCGGCTTCACGGACTTCGGTACGCTGCAAATGACGGATTTCAACGGCCAGACGTTCAATGGACGAAGCGATAATCCCGACGGTCGTAAATAAAACGGCATACCGGTCGCGCGGAATTACCTGAGTCGAAACAGGTTCCGGGGTTAATCCCAGCTTTTCTGCGACATATTGTTCTACGCGCGGGTCAATCGTGGCAAACGTGCCGACCGCGCCGGAAATCGCGCAGGTGGAAACTTCTTTGCGTGCGGCGGCCAGCCGTTCTTTGTTGCGGACGAATTCGGCGTAAAAGCCCAGCATTTTTAATCCGAACGTCGTCGGTTCGGCATGAATGCCGTGGCTGCGTCCGATACACAGCGTGTATTTATGTTCTTCGGCGCGTTTTTTCAAAGCCGCCAGCAGCCTGTCCATGTCTTTTAACAAAATATCGACTGATTGCGTCAGGCGCATGTTGAACGATGTGTCCAAAACGTCCGAAGACGTCATGCCCTGATGCATGAAACGGGCGCTTTCCCCGACATTTTCCCCGACATTCGTCAGAAAAGCGATGACGTCGTGTTTGACTTCGGCTTCGATTTCATCAATGCGTTTTTGATCGAATCGGCCTTTTGCTCTGATGTCATCAACGGCTTTTTGCGGGATTTTTCCCAGTTTTGCCAACGCTTCGCAGGCGCAGGCTTCTATTTCAAACCAGGTTTTGAATTTGTTTTCGTCAGACCAGACGGCGCTCATTTCAGGACGGCTGTAACGCGGGATCATTGTTTTTTTCCTTTATTGCAGAAAAATAATAAAT
>JAJXEL010000134.1 GCA_021639925.1 Alphaproteobacteria bacterium
CTTTATGCCCTTTTCCACTGTGTGCCGGCCGGCGTGTCTTCGATAATGATTCCTTTGTCGGCCAATTCCTTGCGCACGGCGTCAGCCGTTGCAAAATCTTTCGCTTTGCGGGCGTCGGCGCGTTTTTGAATTAACGCTTCAATTTCCGATTCGTCAATTCCCTGACCTGCCGGCGCGGAACCGGCGCGGAACCATTCTTCGGGATCCCGGTACAGCAACCCCAGCAAATGCGCCGACGCGATCAGTTCTTTTTTTATCTCCGCCTGTTGATCTGCCGTTTGCGCTTTGTTCAGCGCCGTCGCCAGCGTATGCAGGACAGCGATTGCCTTAGGCGTATTCAAATCGTCTTTTAACGCTTCGACAACTTCGCCGTTCGGTTCCGCTCCGGTTAAATCAACAGCCGGCGTCGAACGCAAAGCCGTATAAAAACGGTCCATCGTCTGTTTGGCCTGTTTTAACCCTTCCGGCAGCCAGTTTAACGGCTGATGATAATGGGTTCCCAGCGTATATAAACGAAAAGCTTCGCCCGGCACCTGATCCAAAATTTCACGAATGGTAAAGAAATTGCCCAGCGATTTGGACATTTTTTCGCCGTTGACCATTAAATGCCCGTTATGCAGCCAGTATTTGGCATAAAAATCATGCCCGAACGCGCAGCAGGACTGCGCGATTTCATTTTCATGATGCGGAAAGATCAAATCCTGCCCGCCGCCGTGAATATCAAAAGTTTCCCCCAGATATTTGCTGCTCATCGCCGAACATTCCAGATGCCAGCCCGGACGCCCGAAGCCCCACGGACTGTCCCAGCCCGGCTGCGTATCGTCAGACGGCTTCCATAAAATGAAATCCCCGGGTTCTTTTTTATACGGCGCGACCTCAACCCTTGCCCCGGCAATCATTTCGTCCATTGACCGGCCGGACAAAGCCCCGTAATTTTTCATTTTTGACACGCTGAACAAAACGTGCCCCTGCGCTTCATAAGCATACCCGTTGTCAACCAGATGTTTGACCAGATCAATCATTTCCGCGATATGCTGTGTTGCGCGCGGTTCAATATCCGGCGGCAAAGCATTCAGTTCGGCGATGTCCTCATGAAAAAAACGCGACGTCTTTTCCGTAATGACATTGATCGGTTCGCCGCTTTCCTGCGATTTTTTAATGATTTTGTCATCGACGTCCGTAATGTTGCGCACATAAGTGACCTTCGGATACAGATGTTTCAGCAAACGGTACAACGTGTCGAACACAATGATCGGGCGGGCATTGCCGATATGAGCGCGGTCATAAACCGTCGGCCCGCAGACATACATGCGGACGTTGTTTTCATCTAAAGGAACAAACGGTTCTTTGCGGCGGGTCAAAGTATTAAATACTGTAAAGGTCATTCTTTTATCCTTGCAGACGCACAATAGTTTTTTCGCGCCCCAGTACGGGCAGCAGCATTTTTAATTCGGGCCCCTGTTCCCGCCCGGTCAAAGCCAGACGGATCGGGTGGAACAGATCGCGGCCTTTCCGGCCTGTTTTTTCTTTGACGGCAGCCGTCCAAACGCCGAAAGTCGTTTCGTCAAAATCCCCCGGCGGCAGCAATTCCGCCGCCCGGCGGCAGAAAAGACGGTCGTCTTCGCTTAACGAAAAAACACTGCCTGAATTACAGACGCGTTCCCATTCGGCAATATCGCCGATCCTGTCTATATTCGGACTGACCGCCGCCCAGAAAACGGCGGATATTTCCGGTTCGCCGCGTTCTGCCAGACGGGCATTAACCGCCGCCAGATCCATAGACCGCACGACACGCGGATTTAATTTAAACAAATCGTCCGTATCAAAATGCGGCTGGGCCCGGCCAAAACGCGTTAAATCAAAATGCCCCGCCAGATCTTCCCAGCTTTGGCTGACAACGACGGGATCAGACGTCCCCAAGCGCGCCAGCAGGCAGGCGATCGTCATCGGTTCGATTCCCTGTTCGCGCAATTCGCGGGAACTTAACGACCCCAGACGTTTTGACAGCTTGCCTTCCCGTCCCGTCAACAAAGGCGGGTGGCCGAATACGGGAATCTTTGCCCCCAAAGCTTCAAACATCTGTATCTGAACCGCCGTATTGGTAACATGGTCTTCCCCGCGGATAATATGCGTGATCCCGAAATCCATATCGTCAATCACGGACGGCAGCATATACGGAAAAGTCCCGTCTTCGCGGACAATAATCGGATCGCTTAAATGCGCGCCGTTATAGGAACAATGGCCGCGGACCATGTCGTCCCATGACGTTTCTTTGTGTTCCAGCATAAAACGGTAATGCGGCCGGCGGCCTTCCGCTTCCAGTTTATTTTTTTCTTCCTCAGACAATTTCAACCCGGCCCGGTCATAAACGGGAGGCAGCCCTCTGGCCCGCTGGCGGCGGCGTTTATATTCCAGTTCTTCAGCCGTTTCATAACAGGCATAAACCAGCCCGCGCCGTTTTAATTCTTCCAGCGCCTGATGATAACGGTCCAGCCGTTCGGACTGGTGTTCCAGCCTGTCCCAAGGAATCCCCAGCCAGCGCATATCCTCATAAACGGCCTGTTCGTATTCCGGTTTGGAACGTTCGGTATCCGTATCGTCCATACGCAGAACAAAGGTAAAATCTTCGCCGGTACGTTTTTTCGCGCTTAAAGCAAACAGATAATTCAACAAAGCCGTACGCAGATTCCCGATATGCATATACCCCGTCGGGCTGGGAGCAAAACGAACAGTAATCACGTTTTTAAACCTTCTTGGTGATCGGATAATGCCAGTCACCGTTAAAGGAACGACGGGACAATTTAACGCCCGGAGCCCCCTGCGCCCGTTTAAATTCGGCGCGGTGCAGCAAAGTATATACTTTTTTGACGACGTCTTCGTCATATCCGGCGGCGACGGCTTCTTCTATACCGGCGTCATTTTCCACCAGCAGTTTCAAAATACCGTCCAGCGTTTCATACGGCGGCAAAGAATCTTCGTCCTTTTGGCCTTCGTGCAGTTCGGCGGTCGGCGCTTTGGTAATCAGGCGGTCCGGCATAATCCGGCGGATATCGTTTTTAATCCATGCCGGGTGGTTGGCATTGCGCCAGCGCGCCAAAGCGTAAGCGTCCGTTTTATACAAATCATTAATCGGCGCAAACCCGCCGCACGTATCGCCGTAAAGCGTCGCATAACCGACGGAAGCTTCGGATTTGTTTCCCGTCGCCAGCAAAAGATCGCCGAACTTGTTTGACAAAGCCATCAACAACACGCCGCGCAGACGCGCCTGCAGATTTTCTTCGGTCGTATCGGCGTCATATCCTTTAAACGCCGGCGCCAGCAGTTTTTCAAAACAGTTAAACGGTTCGACAATCGGCAGGATATCATACCGGATCCCCAATGTCTTAGCGACCGATTCGGCGTCGTCCAGACTTTCTTTCGACGTATATTCCGACGGCATCATGACGGCGCGCACCTTGTCCGCGCCCAAAGCGTCGACAGCGATCGCCGCGCACAAAGCGCTGTCAAAACCGCCGGACAGTCCCAAAACGACGCCTTTAAACCCGTTTTTGCGCACGAAATCGCCCAATCCCATCGTCAAAGCGCGCCAGGTATTTTCAGGTTCCGTCGTCCAGGGCCAGGAAATATCGTCTACGCTGGCCACGCCGGTTTCCCATAACGGCAGACATTCAACGAAACCGCCGTCCAGATCCAACATGAACGACCCGCCGGGGAAAACGGCCCCGTCATTACCGCCGACCAAATTCGTGTAAACCAAAGGCAGACGGATACGAGTCGCAAACGTTCTGGAATGTTCCAGCGTTTCGGTAACGGAACCGCTGCGGAACGGTCTGGCGTCCAAAACGATCAGTTTGTCCGACCCTTCGCAGTTAACGGGTTCAAATCCGACAGAAACGGCGACGGTCCGGCCGGCAATCGTGAAGCGGTTGCCGTAATGCACGCCTTTTTCGTTCAGCAATACGGGCGTCGCGCCGCCGGCGCCGTCGGGAATCGCCGTCAAAATTTCACGGCCGTTATGATAAACTTCACCCAGTTTTTTATGCACTTCGGACATAAAAGACTTTGAAAACGCCAGATCCCCCAAAGGCCAGCCTGTCAAAGCATATGCCGGCAAAATCAATGTTTCGCCTTTGCAGTGCGGGCATTGTTCCGCCGCCCAATGAATCAGCTTCAGGTTACCTTCCAAATCGCCGGGGATAGGATTCAACTGTGCAATCAGCATGAGAAAAACCTCTGTAATTAAATAAATTTCAATCAGTTTATAACTGTTTTCGGCGTAATGCCATAAAAAAACCTAACTTATTTTAATTTCTTCGACACGCGTTTCGATTTCCTTCAGCGACGGCAAAGCTTCCTGCGCGCCGATTTTCAAACAGACCAGCCCCGCGCCGGCAGCCGCATACCTGGCAGCCTGCCGCGTATCCAGGCCGTTGTCCAGCATAGCGGCGAAAATGCCGACAAACGCGTCGCCGGCCCCTGTCGTATCGACAGGCTGCACGGGCAGAGCCGAAACCTTAAATATTTCCCCGTTTTCAGCGCCGGCGACGCCGCCCGCGCCCATGGTCACCAGACAGACGCCGCCTGTTTTTTCGGCAATCGCGGCGGCTTTTTCTTCAACGTTTAAAAAAGTTTTTTCAAATAAAGAAGCGTAAACGGTGTCCGCCTCTATTTCATTTAAAATCAGATAATCTGCCAGTTCCAGATCGGCTTCGGGGATCGGACAGGCCGGCGCGACGTTCAAAATCGTTCTGGCCCCCGCCGCTTTCGCCCGGCGCAGCAGTTTGAAATTTTCCGCGGGAGGAACCTCCATCTGCATCACTAAGACAGTGTCTTCGTTCAAAGCCGTCTGCGCGACGGCATCAGCGGAAACAGCCGTATTCGCCCCGCTGGCGACAACAATTGAATTTTCCCCCTGCCCGTCAACCATAATCATCGCCATTCCCGTCGCCAGTTCCGAAACCTGCATGGCGGAACAGTCAACCCCCAAAGACCTTAACGCCGTTATGGGCACTTTGGCGACTTCGTCGGTTCCGACGGCGCCGATCATTTTAACCAGCCCGCCCGCTTTCGCGGCAGCCGCGGCCTGATTAGCGCCTTTTCCGCCGGCTTTGATCAAAGCCCCCGGAGTTAAAACGGTTTCCCCCGGCGCGGGAAAAGTCCTGACGGACAGAAAAAAATCGGCGTTCAAAGAACCAAATACCAAAATCATCAAAAAATCCC